>JAUXNR010000507.1 GCA_030682755.1 Flavobacterium sp. | reverse complement strand
CGTTGGCTTCTGCACTTCTCTGAATTTCACTTTTTATGTCATTTGTAGCATGCTTCAGATGTTTCATGAACTTACCTGCTGATCTTGCAATTTCAGGAATCTTATCAGAACCAAAAAGCATCAGAATGATAAAAACAATAAACAAAAGTTCACTACCGCCAATTCCAAACATAATCTATCTCATTTGGTACAAAAGTACGAAGATTATTTGTTTTGTGAAGTTTCAAATTTGGAATCTGCTTTTGCTCTTGGCCAAACATTATTGTCAACATCAATATCAGCAGTTTCTAATTTTGGATCCACTTGAAATTTGGTTACTTTCTTTTCTGTAGCAAAAACACGTTTGGCTGTTTGATTGTTTTTTCTCCAAATCTGTTCCGGAAACTTATGCATTTCTGTAGTTCCATCTTCAAAAGTTAATTCCACAATAATTGGCATAATTAATCCGCCCGGTTTCCCAAAACTAACTTCATAGAAAAATTTTGGTGACTTCAATGAGGCTCTTTCTTGAGGAGAGAATTTTTTATTCAAAAACTCATTCAAATCTTTAAATTCTTCAACGTTTAAAGCTTTCTTTTTGGCTGCAGCCAACTCTTTATTATTCTCTTCAACTAGATAAACAAAAGGTCCGTTTGCATTTCCAAATCTGCCTCTTCTCACACTGGCATTTTTCAATTCTTCGGTTGGTGTATCTGTTACAAAATATTGTTTTACATCAGCAATTTCAATATCTACAAAATCTGTAGAATAAAACCAACCTCTCCAAAACCAATCCAAATCAACTGCAGAAGCGTCTTCCATGGTTCTGAAAAAATCTTCTGGAGTTGGATGTTTGAATTTCCAACGGTTAGCATATGTTTTAAATTCATGATAAAACAATTCACGTCCCATAATTTTTTCACGAAGAATGTTGAGAGCCGTTGCGGGTTTTCCGTATGCATTTGCTCCAAATTGATGAATCACTTCAGAGTTTGACATGATGGGTTCCAAAAAGCGTTGATCACCTTTCATATAAGGCACGATTTTATGTGCCGGACCTCTACTTGACGGATAATTTTCCATAAATTCTTGTTCTGTCAAATATTCCAAGAACGTATTCAAACCTTCATCCATCCAACTCCATTGACGTTCATCAGAATTCACAATCATTGGAAAATAATTATGCCCAACCTCATGAATAATTACACTTATCATCCCGTATTTAATTCGGTCAGAAATATAACCGTCTTGATTTGGTCTTCCATAATTCCAACAAATCATAGGATATTCCATTCCTTGATCTTCAGCTGAAATAGAAATGGCTTTGTGATATGGATAATCAAAAGTGAGTCTTGAATAGGTTTTTAATGTTTGTGCAACTGCTCGGGTTGAATAATCTTCCCAAAGCGGATTACTTTCATTTGGATATAACGAAATTGCCATAACATTTTTGGTATCCAATTTAACCGCCATTGCATCATAAATAAACTTTCTAGAAGTGGAAAAAGCAAAATCACGAACATTATCTGCTCTAAACTTCCATGTTTTGGTTTTATCTGAAAATCCTTTTTCATTTGCTTTTGCTTCTTCAGGTGTTACCACTAAAACAGGTTTGTCAAACGTTTTTTCGGCCAATTCATATCGCTTTACTTGTTCCGGCGTAAAAACTTCTTTTCGATTTAATAAAACCCCGGTAGCTTCTAAAATATGATCTGCCGGAACAGTGATGTTGACATCATAATTTCCAAAAGTTAAAGCAAATTCACCGGTTCCCCAGAATTGCATATTTTGCCAACCTTCAACATCATTATAAACTGCCATTCTAGGAAAGAATTGAGCGATGACATACAATCTGTTTCCGTCTTTTTCAAATTCTTCATAACCGGAGCGATCTCTGTCAACTCTATAATTATTAACATTATACCACCACTTAATGGAGAAAGAAACATTTTCTTTAGGTTTTAATGGCGTAGGTAAATTGATTCGCATCATGGTGTTATTGACAGTATAAGACAACGGCTTGCCTTTTGCATCATGCACATAATCAATTTTAAAACCTCCATCAAATTTCTCTTCCATATAGTTTTTGGTAAAACTGTCTAAGGGTAAAACACTGTTGATGGATTGATTTTCTACCAAAGGTGTTTTTGAATCTCTGGCTTTTTGATTTTGATCCAATTGTACCCATAAATATTCTAAAACATCGGGAGAATTATTGAAATAGGTTATGGTTTCTTCACCATAAATCTTTTTATTTTTATCGTCTAAAACAATGTTCATTTTATAATCCGCTTGTTGCTGATAATAAGCCGGACCCGGTGCTCCGGAAGCCGTTCTGAACATATTTGGAGTAGCATAAATATCATAATTCTGACTGAATTTATTGTTGTCATAATGACCTTGCTCCTTTTTTGTTTCCACTTTTTCTTGTGCAAACAATAGTGACGGTAAAAGCAATAGAAGTAAACTATTCTTCATTGTATTTTTTTTAAGCATCGAAAATAAGAATTTTTAAACCGGAAATATGTGTTTTTTTAATATTTTAACACATCAATTGATTTATTCACAGTTAACAACGCACTTCTCTTTTTCCCTAGAATAGCACTGTGAATGATGTTTTGTTGCTCTGAAATAAAATCAAAAAGCATGGTGTTTTTAACTTCTATGGAAGAAATCTTTGAAATATTTTTTGAAACCGAATACAAAATAATCACATCATCTTCTATCTCCCTATTCACAATTTGAAGTTTTGCAGTTTTATTATTCACTTTAATTGAAAAATTCTCTAAATAATAGGCTTCAAATGCTTTTGTCATTTCAGGAGTTTCTCTTTTATCTGCCAAATAAAATATTGATTTGTGCTTTTTTTCTAGAGCGTTGTTAACATCATCAATAAAAAACCGAGAAGTGATTTGCAGCTCCTTCTTTTCAGCAACAAAATTAATTTGATTGATAGAGACATAAAACTTATGAATTGTATTTGAAGAAAGGCCAAGCAATAGCAGAAAAAACAAGCTTCCTAAAACGATTTTTTTAAACATATTTAGTCTTTTGGAAGTTTATGATACGCCTCACTTTTGGAAATCAAGAAATCAATTAATTCAATTTCTTTATTTGGAACTATTAACTTTTTAACGGATGGATCGCTTTCGCAATAACTCAAAAACAACCCAATTTCATCGTGTTTCAAACCTAACGTTTCTGTAAAAAAATTATAGGTGAATTTTTCTTTAACTACATCCTGAAAATACAAGTCACTTGTATATTCAACATTTTTTGTTTTTTCTTTTGCAAAAAAATTATAAATTGATTTTCCTATCCGCTTTAAATCCATGGCATATTCCATACTACCATCAGGTGGCATTGTTCTATTTTTGGGAGACGAATATTGATCACCTTCCAACAGTAAATCTTTTGCTTCTAGTTTATTTGCCTCAGAACTTAACATGGTTACTTTCAGGTTTTTATTGTCACGAGACAAATCACCCGACAGCGAAAACGGCGAAACGATGACCTCATCTAATTCATTAACACTAACTATTAATTTCACTTTCATTATTTTTACAGCAAAATCCAATTCTGTTAAAATTAATCTTGTTGGTTTTATGAGTACACTTGAAAAAACCAATGTGTCTGAAGGTCTGGCATAAAGTGTAAAATAGCCCAAATCATCAGAAACGGCTCCTTTATTTGAAGAAATATTAAAAATGGTCACACGTTCAATTGCAACTGAATCTGAAACTACTTGACCCCGCAAGATTTCTCTTGGAACAATTTGTCCAAATACTCCGGTGAAAGCAAGTAAGGTTAGTAAAAGTAATCTATTTTTCATCTTTTAAAAATTCATTAAAGTCGGCTGCTAATTTACTTAATACAAAAGTAGCCTTTGTTTTATTTTTTTGATTTAAAGCTTTTGCCAAATCTTGATCTTCAACAACGTAATATTTAAATCCTTCAAGATATAATTCAGGAATTTTCAATGACTCCATAAAAAAAACATCTTC
>JAUXNR010000501.1 GCA_030682755.1 Flavobacterium sp. | reverse complement strand
AAAAGCAAACATCAAAACATTACTCGACCAAAGACCAGAAGAAGTAACTATTCTCGAAAACAATGTTGCCAAAACAATCAAAGCAGCAAATGCTAAAATTGGTGATATTATTCAACTAAAAGCAGGCGAAAAATTAGGTTTAGATGGCGAATTACTTTCTGATACTGCTTCTTTCAATACAGCTGCATTAACAGGAGAAAGTAAGCCAGACACCAAAGAAAAAGGAGAAACTGTTTTAGCAGGAATGATAAACTTAAATTCGGTTTGTCAAGTAAAAGTTACTGTTGCTTACACAGATAGTAAACTGTCAAAAATACTAGAAATGGTACAAGATGCTACTGCCAAAAAAGCACCAACCGAATTATTTATCAGAAAGTTTGCAAAAATATATACACCAATTGTAGTTGCTTTAGCCATTGCAATATGTGTTGTACCGATGTTATTTGTAGAAAATTACCAATTTAGAGATTGGTTGTATCGAGCTTTAGTTTTCTTAGTTATTTCGTGTCCTTGTGCATTAGTTATAAGTATTCCTTTAGGTTATTTTGGCGGAATTGGAGCAGCTTCTAAAAACGGAATTCTTTTCAAAGGAAGTAATTTTCTCGATGTAATGGCTACCATTCAAAACGTTGTGATGGATAAAACAGGAACGATGACTGAAGGCGTTTTTAAAGTGCAAGAAGTTGTTTTTAATGCCGATTTTAACAAAGATGAAATTCTGCAATTAGTAAATGCTATCGAAAGCCAAAGTACACATCCAGTTGCAACTGCCATTCATCAATATGTTGGGAAAATTGATAGTACAATTGAACTAAAAAATGTAGAAGAAATATCAGGACACGGATTAAAAGCCAATGTAAATGGTAAAGAATTATTAGTGGGTAATTTCAAACTAATGGATAAATTCTTTATTTCGTATGATATCGATCCATCAAGTATCGTTTATACATTAATTGCTGTAGCTTACAATAAAAAATTTGTTGGATATTTAACCATTGCAGATAGTATCAAAGAAGATGCACAAATCACTATTGATAAATTAAAAGCGATGGGAGTAAAAACCACAATGCTAAGTGGCGATAAAAAAACAGTGGTGCAATTTGTAGCTCAAAAACTCGGAATTACTAATGCTTTCGGTGATTTATTACCTGAAGATAAAGTAAATAAAGTCAAAGAAATCATTACAAAAAACGAAACAGTTGCTTTTGTTGGTGATGGTGTAAACGATGCTCCTGTAGTTGCTTTAAGTAATGTTGGTATTGCAATGGGTGGTTTAGGAAGCGATGCCACTATAGAAACTGCCGATGTTGTGATACAAGATGATAAACCAAGTAAAATTCCAATGGCTATAAATATTGGCAAACAAACCAAGAAAATTGTTTGGCAAAATATCATTTTAGCATTTAGTGTTAAGGCAATAGTTTTAATACTTGGTGCAGGTGGTTTAGCCACAATGTGGGAAGCTGTTTTTGCTGATGTTGGTGTAGCTTTGTTAGCAATATTAAATGCGGTTAGAATACAAAGGATGAAGTTTCATTAGCTAACTTTAAATCAAGTTATAAATATATAATTTGCAACAAATTGTTTCTACTTCGAAATCTCCCTGACCATTCATTCACCTCATCCATCTTTGATATCATCTTTCTTGAAAGTACTGGCCAACAGATATAGAAAATCCAGAATAATAATTGCCTCGTCTTCATTAACTCATGTGCCTCCTTGCCTTAATACGTTTATAACTTTACAGCGAATAGCACAACAATACTATAAAAGTTTATTAATATTTTCTTTATAGGTTTGTCCAATTGGTATTTTATGCACATCAATTAAGATTCTATTGCCTTCTATTTGCTTAATTTTATTTTTAGCAACAATAAAGGATTTATGAGTTCTTATAAAATCTAATTTTGGGAGCAACTTTTCAAAATCTGAAATTTTTTGAGGACTAACAATCATATCATTCTTTAAATACACTTTGATAAAATGTCCGTAAGCTTCTATAAATAATAAATCTTCAAAATGAATTTGATGATGTTTCTTATCACCTTTTAAGAAAAAACTACTAGCTTTTGGTTCCGTTTCAGTAGTTGGCAATGCAGCTATGCTTTTCTTATTTTGAGTACTATCAATTGTCTTGTTAATCGCTTTTATAAAGCGTTCAAAGCTAAATGGTTTCAGCAAATAATCAGAAATATTAAGTTCATAACCTT
>JAUXNR010000487.1 GCA_030682755.1 Flavobacterium sp. | reverse complement strand
TGTTTTTAGGCAAGACTCCAATGAAAGTAGCAGTTGGCACTTCGCTCTTCATCATTGCTTTGCAATCGTTATTTGGCTTTTTGGGAGATATTCGTCCTGATCAAGTGATTGATTGGAAGGTTGTGTTGCTGTTTACTTTCTTTTCTATTATTGGTATTTTCATTGGAAACCGACTTTCTAAAACCATCAACGGGAGTAAATTGAAAGCCGGTTTTGGGTGGTTTGTGTTGGTCATGGGGGTTTATATTATGATAAAAGAATTAGTTTTGTAACATGGAAAACACCAAAAATCCACTCCTTAGCGGTATACTATTTTCACTGCTTTTAGCGGCACTTGCTTTAGTGTTGGTTCACTTTTTCAGTGCTTTAAATGGTATTGTTCTAGGGTTACTACTCGGAATATTGGTAGGGAATCTTTTTAAAATACCTGCTCATTTTCAACCGGGTATTGGGTTTATTGGCAACAAAATGTTGGAGTTATCCATTATATTCCTGGCTTTTGGGATTAATTATACCCATATGGGAAAACTGGGTTGGGAGAGTTTTCTCCTCATTGGCAGTGTTGTTTTTATTCTTTTGGTTTTAACCGTTTATCTCGCTAAAAAACTCAATTGTCCGAGTTCTGTGGGTTGGTTAGTGGGTTTCGGTACGGCTATTTGCGGTTCCAGTGCGATTGCTGCTTTGGCTCCGAGTGTGAGTAAAAACAAAGAAGATGTGGGCGTTGCCGTTGCTGTAGTTAATTTTTACGGCACGCTTGGTATGTTGGTCATGCCTTTGGTTTTAGCTGCTTTTTCGTTTTCAACGTTGGAAAGCAGTTTGCTCTTGGGCGGTTCACTTCATTCTGTGGGTAACGTTGCGGGAGCCGGATATGCCATGTCATCAGAAATTGGTGAGCAAGCTTTGACTATTAAGTTGGCACGTGTGGCTTTGTTGTCTCCCGGATTGATTTTCTTTTCCTATTTGACTCAAAAGAACACCGGAAAAAACTGGAAGCACTATTTTCAATTGCCTTGGTATTTGTGGGGATTTCTTTTTATAACCGTGGTGGTCTCGCTTGTAGATGTGCCAACGGGTTTTATTACTACCACTTCAGAAATTGGTAAGGTCATTTTAACGATTGCGATGACGGCGATTGGTTTGAAAGTGAGTTTCAGGTCGCTTATTCAATCGGGGAAAAGGGGGATGGTTTTTGGGTTGCTTATGTTTGGTATCCAAATTGTTTTGCTTGGTTTGGGTATTTGGTTTTTTGTTTCATAGTTTTTCTTTTCTTAAACCTCAAAGGATATGCGATTTGCTTGTGTAAAAACCTTTGCATTTGAGTTTTTTAACCACATAGATACATAGGTTTTTTATATCTCAAATACGCTTCGCTTTTAAGTTTCACATAGTTTTACATAGCATGTTTCTATGTTAA
>JAUXNR010000478.1 GCA_030682755.1 Flavobacterium sp. | reverse complement strand
ATAACCCTTTTTATTTAAACTAATTATAGATTGCAAAGATAATAGGATTTTGGCGGAAACAGTAGTTAAAGAAATTAAAATGTTTCAATCTGATTGCGTTTGTATTTTTTTGATTTAGATCACGAATTTGGATACAAATTCACAGCACATGGTTTCCGTATATTGACAGAAATCCTCAAAAGTATGTGGACAACATTTATAAAGCAGAGGCTACTGATTTTATTAAATCTACCATTACTATACTTGGAAGCTCAATGATTGAAATTGGCGGTGAGAAAACCTTGGAAGGCACACTTATATTAAAAAGTAAGTAAAATAAAAAAGGCACGCTTTGCGTGCCTTTTTTGCCCCAAATCTACCATAAACTTAACCTACTAATGCTATGGTGATTCAAATGTATGTGTGGTGTTATGTTATTAAAAATAATTCTGTTGAAAGGGAAAAATACTCGTTTAAAAGACATTACTTTAAGTTAATAAAAAATTTTAATTACCATTTCTTATTTTTTATCTTTGGAAAAACATTCAATATCAGAAATTTTAATCTGACAGACCTCATTTAGTGAAATTTCATCTTCACTAATGGCGTGTAGCATGCTTCTTATAATCGACTCTTTATTAGGTCTTTAGACTAAAACTATCACCATTGATGCTTTATCCATGACTTATCTATGGTTTATTTAAGGCTTATCTATGGCTTTGACCCGTCCTATGACCCGTCCTTGACCCGTCTGACCCGCCTTCAGACAGGACATTGACCTGTTCTATAAGGCAGGTCATTTTTGTGGACTACTTTAAAAATTTGTATTTTTACAGTTGCTGTTATTTTAAGTATACTCTATGTCAAAAATTGTTGTTAAACGCAAGTACCTTAAGCAACTTGATGAGCTTGATGAAGCTATTGCTGTTTTGAACGAAAAGAAAATAAAGCTCTTGTTTACAATGCTGGGTATTAAGCCCAGTAGAGCTGATTTGGAAAAAATGTTGGAATGGGAACTTATTTTGGTAACTGTACCGGACAGACAAATGGCAATTCAATTGAACAAGCTTTCTGCTTATATCCCAACTCTTAAATTTGTTGTGCGGCCTGATGCGTCACTTTTTACAATTATGCCCGGGGATAAAAAGCGAAGGGTTTGGAAGGAACGTTAATTCTGTTGATTTTGCAAAATTCTTGTAATCATGAATTGACTAAAATACAATAAAAAAGGTACGCTTTGCGTACCTTTTTTGCCCCAAATCTACCATAAACTTAACCTACTAATGCTATGGTGATTCAAATGTATGTGTGATAGTATCTTATAAAAAATAATTCTGTTGAAAGGGCAAAATAGTCGTTGAAAGCACTTTTTTAAAATTTTAACGTACAATCTTTAAATCAATTCTTTAAAACTATACTTTCTAAAGTCTCTAAATTCAATGGCTTTACCAGATAGCCCAATACGTCATGGTAATTATTGCTTTTATTGATGTCTTCCAAAGCAATTGAAGAAGTAACAATGTAGATGGGAATGGATTTGTAATTGTTTACACCCATTTTATTATACGATTCTAAAAAATCCCAACCGTCCATAATTGGCATGTCCAGGTCTAATAATATTAAGTCCGGTAATTCACTAGGTTTTGATGCTATTAATGTTTCAATTGCTTCAAAAGCCTCAATTCCGTCATAAAACACTGATATAGAAAATGATGAGGAGATCTTTGACGATAATTTTTGAGTAACGGTCAAATAAATTTTATCATTATCTACCACAAAAATCTTTAGCTTTTGATTCATATTAAATCATTTTTAGCTAAAGTACGATAAAAAAATTAATTTATAACAGGCATTTTAATAATGAATTTCGTCCCAATTCCTTCTTTGCTTTCCACTTCAATTGTTCCGCCCATTGCTTCGATTTTATTTTTGGTCATAAACAAACCAACTCCTCGTGTAGAAATATTGCGATGGAAAATTTTATTCATCTGAAACAATTTGCTTTTGTGTTTTTCTAAATCGATGCCGAGTCCGTTATCACTAATCTCAAAAACCAAGTGGTTGTTTTTTATTGCCGCTTCAAAAATAATTTTTGTCTTTTTTTCAGGGTCTCTGAATTTAAGTGCGTTTGACAATAAATTAAAAATCACATTGTTTAAAAAGTCTTCATTAAATGATATATGGATGTCTTTTGGAATGGTATTTACTACCGTGGCTTTTGCTAATTTTATAGCTATACGTTGGTATGCTACTCCTGATTCCACTGCTTCAAATAAGTTTACTATTCCTTTTTGAGAGTTTGGATTTTCTTCTGAAATTGTAAGCTGGTTTAAATTGCTTAAGGTTTGGTTTAATTCATTGGCCACCTCAGCGATCATTTTAAAATATTCGTCTTTCTCTTTGCCACATTCTGTCTCCTCAATCAAATTGCTGATTGCCAGTATATTACTGGAATGTGATCTAAGGTTATGCGAAACGATATGAGAAAAATTGAGCAATCTTTTGTTTTGATTGGTCAATATTTCAAGCGAAGCTTTTAAATTAATTTTCACTTCTTTGAACTTTGTGATTTCAACCATAATTCCTCGTACTGTTGATTTCAATTCACTGTTTCTGACAACACTAATGTAATTTCTGATCCAGATTAGTTTTCCATCTTTACACACCATTCTGTATTCTTGTGTAAACTGGTCTGATTCTTTGCTTAAGCTAAAATAATCCTTAACTACCTTTTCTCTGTCTTCTTCATAAATTCTGTTTCTCCAAAATTCGGGATCGTTTAGCCATTTTTCTTTTTTATATCCAAAGATAGCTTCAACCTTATCACTTATAAAAATTGGCATGAAGTCAATTTTTTCTACTTCCCAAACTATTCCTTCAATTGTATTAATTAAGTCATTTATTTTTTCCTGTGAATTCTTAACTACTATTTCGTGTTGTTTCCGTTCTGAGATGTCTTCTGTGGTGATGATGACTCTCTCATACTTGTTTTCAAAACCTCTCACTACATTCCACTGGTAATTAATGTCTTTTTTTGTTTTTTTATCAATTGTTAAGGTGAGTGTTTCCTCTTTAAACTGTTTTTCATTTAAAATAATACTTGCCAGTTGGTTATAGAACGTAGCATACGCTTCTTCGGGAAAAATATTTTTAAGATTTTGAATTAATTCATTTTTATTTTTTGCTTGATGTAATGTTAAACAGGCTCTGTTTACATCAATTATTTTAATCCTTTTTAAACAATTTTTAATTACCTCAGGATTGCATTTTAAATATTCTACAATTTTATCCCTATTTCTATCTTCAATATTTAGTCCGTTTAAATACGTCTTTATATCTGAAAAGTCTTCTTCCCACATAGGAATTGGAGAGTCATCAAAAAGACTTTCATACCTTTTTTGATTAATCTTGTTTTTTTGTTCAATTATTTTTCTATCACTAATATTTTCAACAACGCCAAGGTAATATTCAATTTCATTATTTTTATCGGTAAATTCAGAAACCGTTAGATTACACCAAACAACATGTCCTTCTTTATGTAAATATCTTTTTTG
>JAUXNR010000471.1 GCA_030682755.1 Flavobacterium sp. | reverse complement strand
AGTTTGATTCTGCATCATTATCCAGCTTATTGAACGACGAGGAATTTACCGCAAAATATGGTTTTACCCCCATTACCGTAAAATCTGTTTTCATTCCAAATACCTATCAATATTATTGGAATACCTCTGCCGAAGATTTTTTTGAAAGACAATACAGAGAATACACCAAATTTTGGAATGAAGAGCGATTAGAAAAAGCCAAAAATATTGGATTAACACCCATACAAGTAAGCATCTTAGCATCTATAGTAGACCAAGAAACCAACATGGTGGATGAAATGCCAACCGTTGCAGGGGTTTACATGAACAGATTAAAAAGAGGGCAAAAACTAGAAGCCGACCCTACCGTCATCTTTGCTTTCGGTGATTTTACGGTGCGCAGAGTTAGAGGAAATGCTATGCTTAACAATCCATCTCTTTATAACACCTACAGGCATACAGGATTGCCACCGGGCCCAATTTGTATTCCTGGCCCAAAAGAAATAGATGCTGTTTTAAATTATGAGAAGCACGATTACATCTATTTTTGTGCGAAAGATGATTTTTCTGGTTACCATGCTTTTGCTGTAACTTATAGTCAACATTTACAAAATGCCAGACGTTTTCAGAAGGCGTTAAATGAAAGAAATATCCGTTAAGTATGTTTACACATGAAACAAAAATAAGAGTACGATATGGCGAAACCGACCAAATGGGTTTCATGTATTATGGTAATTATGCCACCTATTATGAAGTAGGACGTGTAGAATTATTAAGAAGTACCGGATTAACCTACAAACAACTAGAAATGGATGGTTTTTTACTCCCAGTTTCTGATTTCAGTGTAAAATATTTACTACCGGCACGATATGATGAAGAATTAACCGTTAGAACTATTGTGTCTACCATGCCGGGAATAAAAATTAATTTTGATTTTGAAATATTTAACGAACTAGACGTACTAATAAATACTGCTAAAGTTCAATTAGTATTCATGTCGGCAGAAACAAACAAACCATGCAGGCCACCAAAATATTTCATCGATGCATTTTCACCTTATTTTTCTAAATAATTTTTATGTGGCTGCATAACTACCTATATAGATTTACATTTTACAGAAAATTAGTTTTTGCTTCTAAAACTGTCAATTTTCCTGGATTCAAAAATTTACCAATTTATTTAGTTGCAAAATTTTTTTACACCGAAGTTCAAAGAGAATCTATTACTA
>JAUXNR010000467.1 GCA_030682755.1 Flavobacterium sp. | reverse complement strand
ATAACCTGTTGTAATCAATAAAATAATAACAACCAGCGACCAGGTTTTTCCCAGGATAAATTCAACCCGGTGCGCAAAAACCGAAGAAACCCCAACTGTTAAATTCAAAGCTGTCCAAAATATTCCATATAATTCAACGGGTAAACTAATGGCTAAAAAATAGGGTTGAACAAGCCAGGCAAAAGTCAGGGTCGCCGTTCCGGTTATTGCGGAAAGCAGAATTGAAATGCGCAAATTGTGGTTGGTAGTCAGCGTATGTTTTATGTTTAAAACCATTTTTCTGATGGAATGAATATGTTCAATGGAGTGAATTTTCGGTTCGACCAAAGTAAATGCTGCCGGAATTGCAATTGCCGCAACAACAAACTGAAAGTAAAATGGAGTGCGTAAACTGACTGCAGCAAGAAGTCCTCCGATTACTCCTGCAATTGCTTCTGCAAAATTTCCTGCCGAAGTTATCCTGCCCTCATGTTTTATATATTGATCAGTTTTGCCGGAAGCTTTTAAACTATCGAAAAGCATGGCAGAATCGGCGCCCGAAACAAAAGCATGACCAACGCCCAAAACAATTTCAGCAGCAACAAAAGCCCAGAAACCAAAAGAAAAACTGTACATCAGAAAACCCGAAGCTCCCAGTAAACTCCCGATAAACAAAGTTTTTTTGCGTCCCCAAACGTCGGCCATCCAACCCGAAGGCACTTCCATAGTTACAATTGCAACCGAATAAATGGCTTTTAGAGTAAATATTTCCTGCATCCCCATGCCATTGTCCTGGTAGAACAGAACAACCACAGGCATAACGATATTAAACCATTTCGAGATTTTAATCAGGTAAAGCCGTGATATGTTTTTATCGAAATTTATCATAGTCAGGTTTTGCAAAAATAATAATCGAAAATTACAGACTACCGATGCTGTGTTTTATTATTTTCAATTTTAATGAATTAATTTATGTTGTTATAAAACTTTAATTACAGGTTTTCTTTTAATTTGAAAGTTAGAATTATACTTTTGTTTTTTTCAGAATTTAAACGACATTTTATGAATTTATTTATTCCAAAAAATTACAAATCGGTTTTAGATGTTCATCAAACTGAGCAGGCTATCAAGCAGATAAAAGATTTTTTTCAGCTTAATTTATCTTCGGAATTGCGATTGAGGCGGGTGACAGCGCCACTTTT
>JAUXNR010000464.1 GCA_030682755.1 Flavobacterium sp. | reverse complement strand
AAAATTGGCCAACTGAATTTGCCAACCTCTGGAGATATTACTACCGGTCAGGCAAATAGTTCTGATGTTGCAAAAAACATTAAAGAAGGTAAAGTAGGCGGATTATTCAATATAAAAACAGCTTCAAAAATAAGAGAGGTTCAAAAAATTGCGGTAGAACAATCGCGTTTAAAAATTCCGTTACTTTTTGGGATGGATGTCATTCACGGATACGAAACTACTTTTCCAATTCCGTTAGGCTTATCTTGCACTTGGAACATGTCATTAATTGAACGAAGTGCTCAAATTGCAGCCAAAGAAGCAAGTGCTGACGGTATCAATTGGACATTTTCACCCATGGTGGACATTTCACGTGACCCTCGTTGGGGAAGAGTTTCTGAAGGTTCTGGTGAAGATGCTTATTTGGGGAGCCGGATTGCTAAAGCAATGGTAAATGGATATCAAGGTACGGATCTGTCTTTAAACAATACCATCTTGGCTTGTGTGAAACATTTTGCCTTATATGGTGCTCCCGAAGGGGGGCGGGATTACAATACAGTAGACATGAGTCATATCCGAATGTATAACGAATATTTCCCACCTTACAAAGCGGCTGTTGATGCTGGAGTAGGGTCGGTGATGGCTTCATTTAACGAAATTGACGGAATCCCTGCTACCGGAAATAAATGGTTAATGACCGATGTACTTCGTAAACAATGGAAATTCAATGGTTTTGTGGTGACAGATTATACCGGAATTCCGGAAATGACAGATCACGGAATGGGCGATTTACAAACCGTTTCTGCCTTAGCATTAAATGCCGGAATTGAAATGGATATGGTAGGCGAAGGGTTTTTAACCACCTTAAAAAAATCACTTGAAGAAGGAAAAGTTTCTAGCCAACAAATAGACAATGCTGTTCGATTGATTTTAAATGCAAAATACGATTTAGGGCTATTTCAAGACCCCTACAAATACTGTGATTTAAAACGGAATAAAACGGATATTTTTACCAAGGAACATCGTGCGGAAGCTCGAAAAATAGCAGCAGAATCATTTGTTTTATTAAAAAATGATAAAGGAATTTTACCTTTAAAAAAGGCTGGAACTATTGCTGTCATCGGACCACTTGGAAATAATTCGGTGAATATGCCCGGAACCTGGAGTGTCGGCACAAAACATGAAAATGCGGTTAGTCTAACCAATGGAATGCAAGAAGTTTTAGGGAAATCAGTAAAAGTGAAATATGCTAAAGGAAGCAACTTAGTAGCCGATGCAGCTTATGAAGAGAGAGCAACGATGTTCGGAAAAACATTAAACCGTGATAATCGATCCAAAGAAGAATTGCAAAAGGAAGCTTTAGAAATTGCTTCCCAAGCCGATGTTATAGTGGCTGCTTTAGGGGAATCATCAGAAATGAGCGGAGAATCCAGCAGCAGAACTGAGTTGGGAATACCGGATGTGCAAAAAGAACTGTTGGATCTGTTATTAAAAGCAGGAAAGCCGGTTGTATTGGTTTTATTCACAGGAAGGCCTTTGGTTTTGGTGGAAGAAGAACAAAAAGTTTCGGCTATTCTGAATGTATGGTTTCCCGGAACAGAAGCTGGCTATGCCATCACGGATGTGTTGTTTGGAGACGAAAACCCATCGGGTAAATTAACCGCCACTTTTCCAAGAAGCGTGGGTCAAATACCGATATTTTATAACCATAAAAATACAGGAAGACCATTGGCAAATAAAGAGGGTGTCTTTGAAAAATTCCGTTCAAATTATATTGATGAACGAAATGAACCACTTTATCCTTTTGGATATGGATTGAGCTATACTACATTTTCGTATGGAAATATAAAACTTTCAAACACAAAAATGTCCCCAAATGAAAAAATTACTGCTTCAATAGAAGTTTCTAATACTGGGAACTATGACGGAAAAGAAGTGGTTCAACTTTATATCAGAGATGTAGTAGGTTCTATAACCAGACCAATCAAAGAATTGAAAGGGTTTCAAAAGATTTTTTTGAAAAAAGGAGAGAAACAAATTGTTTCCTTTGAAATTTCTGTTGAAGATTTAAAGTTTTATGATTCGACATTAGAATTTGTAGCAGAACCCGGAACTTTTGAGGTTTTTATCGGTACAAATTCAGAGGTAATTCCTAAAGCAAATTTTGAGCTAGTTAAATAAATTTGAGTTTTGTTAACTAAGAAGCCCTTTAATTTATTTTAAAGGGTTTTTTAAAAAAGCACCCATGAAAAAAATAATAGTAATGCTTTTGGTCTTGATAGGAAACAATCACGTGTTTTCCCAACAAAAAACCTATTGCAACCCAATTAATATTGATTACGGTTATTGTCCTATCCCTCCTTTTGTTCAACAAGGGAAACACAGAGCAACGGCTGACCCGGTGATTACTTTTTTTAAAGGAAAATATTACTTGATTTCAACAAATCAATGGGGATATTGGCACAGTGACGATATGTTGAATTGGAAGTTTGTTTCCCGAAAATTTCTCAGACCCGAACATGATGTTTGGGACGAGTTGTGTGCCCCTTCATTATCTTTTGTAAACGATACACTTTTGATTATTGGTTCCACTCACACCAAAGAATTCCCACTGTGGATGAGTAAAAATCCGGAAGTGGATGATTGGAAAGAATTAGTACATAAGCATGAGGCTGGAGCTTGGGACCCGCAACTCTTTTGGGATGAAGAAAAAGATGAAGTATATATGTATTACGGTTCCAGTAACCTATATCCCTTGTATGGTTTAAAATTGAATAGAAAAACCTTTCAGCCTGAAAGCAAACCTGTACCTGTTTTGGCTTTAAATGATGACGAACACGGTTGGGAAAGGTTTGGAGAAAACAATGACAATACGTTTTTACAACCTTTTACCGAAGGGGCTTTTATGACCAAACACAACAATAAATATTATTTGCAATATGGTGCACCGGGTACAGAATTCAGTGGTTATGCCGATGGAGTATATGTGGGTAACAATCCGTTGGGACCTTTTGAATATCAACCACACAATCCCTTTTCTTATAAACCGGGTGGCTTTGCAAGAGGAGCAGGACATGGAGGAACATATCAAGATGTGAACAAACAATATTGGCATGTTTCCACGATTGGAATTTGTGTCAAAAACAATTTCGAACGCCGTATTGGAATATGGCCGTCAGGATTTGATGAAGAGGGGGTGATGTACTGCAATACAGCTTACGGTGATTATCCTACCTTTTTACCTGCTCAGAATAAAAACCACCTTACCGAACATTTTTCAGGTTGGATGTTGCTCAATTACAACAAACCGGTTCAGGTTTCTTCTACGCTGGGAGGCTATCAAGCTAATTTTGCAGTGAATGAAGATATCAAATCCTATTGGAGTGCCAAAACAGGAAACAAAGGCGAATTTATTATTTCTGATTTGGGTGAAATGAGTACCATTAATGCGATACAAATCAATTATGCCGATCAGGATGTTGAGATCATGGGAAAACCGGAATCAACAATGGGACATAAATATATTTTATATGCGTCCAATGACTGTAAAAATTGGAAAGTAATAGCGGATAAAAGCAAAAGTACTAAAGATGTACCGCATGAATATATTGAATTGATAACACCGATAAAAGCGAGGTATTTAAAACTTGAAAATCAGGGTATGCCCACAGGCAAGTTTGCATTGAGTGGTTTCAGAGTCTTTGGAAAAGGGTCGGGGGAAAAACCTAAAGAAGTTCAGAATTTTGTACCATTGCGTTCTGCTCCAAAAATCAAAGGAGAACGCAGAAACGTTTGGTTTAAATGGCAACAGCAATCTTTGGCAGACGGTTATGTAATCTATTTTGGTAAAGCACCAAACAAATTATATGGTTCTATTATGGTGTATGGTAAAAATGAATATTATTTTAACGGATTAGATCGCTCTGATAGTTATTATTTTCAAATCGAAGCGTTCAATAATAACGGAATTGGTCCAAGGAGCGAAATTAAAAAAGCCGAATAATACTTAGATAAAAATCAATAGTCAAGTTGTATTTTACCTGAAAATGCTGTTTTGAATAGTTTTCGTTGATAACTATTTTAGTAGAGTTGTTTTTTCATATTTTCATCAATGTATATTTATAAAATATTTTCACAAAAAAAATAAATAACCCTTCTGGCATTATTTATAGTTAAATTTTAAAACATAGCTCAAAACTAACCTTTAACCAATAACAAATGAGTTCAACACCTATTAAAACCAATTATCCGGCTCTTTATACGTTGATTACCGTATTTTTCTTTTGGGGATTTATAGCCGCAGGAAACAGTATTTTTATTCCGTTTTGCAAAAGTTATTTCTCCCTGGATCAATTTCAATCGCAGTTAATTGATTTTGCTTTTTATACCGCCTATTATTTAGGAGCTTTGTTCTTGTTTGCGTTTGGAGCTTTTAACGGAAAAGATTTGGTGAGTAAATGGGGATATAAAAGAAGTATTGTATATGGTTTGTTGTTTTCAGCGTTAGGTGCCGGAGCCATGATCTTAGCCGTTCAAGCAAATGTGTATTACGGAATGTTAATGGGTTTGTTTATAGTGGCTTTGGGTTTTTCTCTACAACAAACTGCCGCCAATCCGTTTGCTATTTTATTGGGTGATCCTAAAACAGGTGCCAGTCGTGTGAATTTAGGTGGAGGTATTAATTCTTTTGGTACTACAATTGGACCGCTAATCGTGGCATTTGCTTTATTTGGAACGGCTGCATCGGTGAGTGATGAACAAATTAAAAACTTGGCATTAGATAAGGTAATTTTATTATATGTTGGCGTTGGTATTTTATTTTTAGTAGCAGCTTCCTTATTTTTCTTTTCTAAAAAAGTGCCTGATGGTATTTCTAACGAACCCATGGAAAAAGCAAATAAAGCTTTAACCACATTAGTAATCATGACAGGTTTGTTAATCATTTGTTTTGCTCCCGTTTTTTCGAGTTATAAAAGTAAAGAAGCCATTCAGATTGATGTCTTGCAATTGGAAGTATCGGATTTAAAATCAAAGCTTGCTTCAGGAGAAGCTGATGCGAATTATGAAACATTGATTGCTGAAAAAAATGAGCAAATTCATGTTTTAAAACATCCGTTAGAGCAACAAAGAATGTACTG
>JAUXNR010000457.1 GCA_030682755.1 Flavobacterium sp. | reverse complement strand
CGAATAAAATCCTTTGATTTTTTGAACGCGTTTTAAAGCTTCTTGATATTTAATTTCATCTTGTGTGTTCATAACATGAGTATTTAATTATTGATAACTATTTTTCTTTTTTTCTTCGTCCATTAATTGTTTAATCTTGCGTTCTTCCCAATTCTTGCTAAATAAAGTATCGGTTCCAAAAACACCTAATGCATGACCTAAAATGCCTAATCCCCAACCCAGCATTGGATACACAAACCATAAGTGTTTTGCTGAAAATTTCAGATTTACAACTACAAGTATTGGAATTACAATCAAATAAGCAACTAAATGCACGTAAAACCCTTTAATCTCTTTGACCTTTTTGCTTGCTTTTTGATATCTTTCGTATTCGTTATTTGTTTCCATTGCTTTTATTTTTAATTCCATTTATTCTTTTGTTGCTCATCTTTCTTTAAGATTTCCTGAATTTTTCGTTCTTCCCATGATTTTCCATAACCAAAAGTTTCCATGGCATGAAAAAATACACCCATTCCCCAACCTAACATTGGGAACCAGAACCACTGAAATTTTGAAGTGTTAAAATTCACAATGATTAAAACCGGAATAACTAAACAATAAGAAATTAAGTTTCCATAAAATCCTTTTATTTTTTCCACTCGATCTTTAGCTCTGGCATACGCCATATTTTCATTATAATAATTTTGTGTTTTCATGATTGATATTTGTTTTGTTAATAGGGGTAGATATACTTTGAAGGTATGTTCGTTTTCATCTACCAAAACTTTTCTTTCTGTTAAAATAGCATAGCGGTTTACAATGTTTTGCAATCCAACGCCTTTTCTGTCTGACAGTACTTCTTTTTTCTGTAAATTATTTTCAATTATCAGTTGGTTGTTTTCAATGTAAATTTTAATATGAAGTGGTTTACTTTCACTCACAACATTGTGTTTGATACAGTTTTCTAACAACAATTGCAATGAAAGCGGCACTACTTTGGCTTCTTCATTATTGAAAGTATCCGGTAACTCATAGGTAATGCTGTTTTCAAATCGCATTTTCAACAAGTTCATATACGTTTTTGCAAAAGCTAATTCTTCTTGAACTGAAACCAATTCTTTGTCTTTCTGTTCCAAAACATAGCGATAGATTTTGGACAACGAAGTGGTAAACTTTTGAGCACTGTCCGGATTTTCTTCTATCAATGAACTCAACACATTCAAACTATTAAACAAAAAATGCGGATCAATTTGATTTTTCAAACTTTCAAATTGTGCAGAAGCTGTTCCTGCAATTACTTTTTGTTCTTTTACTTTATTTTCTTGAAAATCTTTATAGAAATAAAAGGCATGAATGGCAAGCGTAACAATAAAAGTGATAATGATTGCAACAATATAATTTGAAGGTTTTTCATTGGAGAAAAAAACAGAAAAGGATTGCTTTTCTATAATTACCTCTTCAAGAATTCGCATCAAAAAGATGACAAAAATCGATATCATAAAAGAAGCAAATGCACCAATAATCAGTCTTTTTTTAGTAAAACGATTGCTTTTGAAAATAACATCCAGCTTTTGAAAAACAAAACTGTTAGCAAAGTACAAAGAATAACCATAAAGCATTGTGTAGCCAAAATTCACAAGCAAATTATTGTCGAAAATTATTTTTCCGCCCATTAAGAATCGAATCAAGAGAAGTACTATAAAAACACTTAAACTGATCCAGGTTGCTCTGGGAAATTCTTTGATATACTTTTCCATTTTGTTTTTATTTACAAGCTTTTGCAGCTTCTTGAGCTCTTTCTAATCCCCAATTTGGATGAAAAACGGTTTGAGGTTTAAAAGTAGCAAAAAGTTCGTTTGCTTTTTCAATTTGAGTACAGATTGGTTTGGTATCGTTTCCGAAAAATCGAGCAGAGCCCATTTCAAATTCGGCTTTGCTAAAGATAACTCTCGGGTTATTTGGTTCTAGTTTTTCGGCTTTAGCATACAATTCCATTACTTTTCCG
>JAUXNR010000453.1 GCA_030682755.1 Flavobacterium sp. | reverse complement strand
CCAGTCAACCAATCGTTCGTTTTCTCCTGCTTTCAACACTAATTTTCCATTGGGTAAAAACTTCCAAGTTTCAGCTTCGTGGATTACTAAATGTTGACCAATTATTTTTTTTACATCGTCTGTAATTTCTTTGTTGTTTGTATCATTAACCATATCTACTCGTTCATATTCCCATGATAATTCATTCCATTGTCCTACAATTTTTTTTTCAGGACTTTGAGAGAGCGATATAGTTGTGATTATTGTTGCAACAATAACAACAAATACAAGTGTATATGTGGCAGCAATTTTCATAGTTTTTGGTTTTTATATTGTTTTAAGAGTGAGACGGAACTCCGTTAAAGAATAATTCTGCCACTTTTCCTTTTTCAGGAATATTGGTAGCTGTTTGCCAACCAATTTGTTCGATTTTAAGTTTACTTTTGTTGATAAAAGGAATCAAGTCAAAACTTTTTTGTTTGTTAAAATTCCACTGAAAGTTTGCCGGAAGATAAATTGCATCAATTTGATTGGCCTCTGTGTAGCTGTTAAAGGCAGATTGAGTAAATCCGGTGAAAATATCTTTTCTGATAGCGTTTATTTTTGACGCATACTTGTTTCTTATAACAAAACAAGCTTGTTCAAACTCTTCAGAAACCAATTGATTTAAAATTTTTTGTTTTGAAAAAAATAATAAATCCCTAATTGAATCTGATAAATGAACACCATGCAATAAAATGATATCAAAATTATCATCAGGGTTAGATTGTGCTAAAGCAGTTTTTAAAACATTTAAAGATTCAATGGTGAAATCTGTTTGTAATAGAATTGTTTTTTTCATGGCACTTTTGTTTTTTTTAAAGTTTTACAGTGCCAAAATTAGGGGTGCGAAATTAGAATTAAATTAATCAAAAATTAGAATTCCATTAAAAAAGTAGTGCGAAATTAAAATGAGATTAGAGAATCTTAAAGAACTTTTAAAATTGTTAAAATTTATACATGGGAATGTTAATTTGAACCGTAGTTCCTTGGTTTTGTATTGACTTTACTTCAATTCCGCCGTGGTGCATTCGAATTATATTTCTTGTTAGAGGAAGCCCAATGCCGAAACCTTCATAGCTTTTTGTATTGGATGCTCTGAAAAAAGGGTCATAAATAAATTTAAGTTCTGATTCCGGTATACCAATCCCGGTATCTTTTATTACAACAAAAACACTATTGTTCGAAGCACCCAAAGCAACACTAACGGGTTGGTTATCTGAATACTTACAGCCATTATTGATGATGTTGCTAAATGCCAAATGTAATAATTGTTCATTGCCGTTTACCTTAATCATATTGGGATTTTCAGGCAATAAACTCATATCAAGGCAGATTTTGTTTTTTTGATTGATTTTTTCTAAAGTTTCTTTAACATCCATCAATAATTGGTCTAATCGGATTTTATCAAATTTTTGAATTTTTCCGTTAAAACCGGTTTGTGCTAAAAACAATAAAGCTCGGGTTTTGCTTTCTAATTTTTCAGCTTCCACTAACATTATTTTAATGGCTTCTTCATATTCTTCTTGTGATCTGTTTTTTGATAAAATCACATCAGCTTCACCAATTATTGCAGTTAATGGCGTTCGCAACTCGTGAGAAGCATTACTTATGAAATTGTTTTGTGTTTCAAAAGATGTTTCAATTCTATCAAGCATTGTGTTGAAAGTAACAGCCAAATCGTTCAACTCATCATTTTTACTTCCAGCATCTAATCGCAAGTGCAGGTTTTCAGAACTAATTTGATTTACTCGTTCTGTTATTTTTCGAAGCGGTTTAAATATGTATTTTGAAAAGTACAAAGAAATAAGAGCCGATATAATAAAAGCGGCAATGATTGAAATAAATAAAGTTCGTTTTAAATAGGCTGAATGATGCAATTCATAATAATTTTCTGCAGAGGCAACAACAATATATTTGCCTTTTGTACTATTATATATTATGCCTTTGTAGAAAACATTGTTTTTTTTGAAATCTGATTTACCATTTTTAATTACATTTTCAAAAAAAGAAATTGGTAAACCTAAAGTTTCACTTTCATCGTGAAACTTTTCTACTTCTTCTAACGGAAAAAAATAATCTTTTTCTTGTGGTAGTTTTTCAAAAAATTGATCGCGTAATTCTTTAATTTCTTTAATGTTAGCAGTAGGATTGTTGTCCAATTCGATTTTTCCTGCTGTAATGGCTCTAATTTCCAATAATCTAAAAAAATCATTGTGAGAATAATTCAAAAATGAAAAATAGACAAATCCGCCAAACAAGGATAAAACAATTAAGAATGGCAAAAGAAAAAGTAAGGTAGTTTTGGTTTGTGTTCTCATTTTTAATTTTCTTTCATTACGTAACCCATTCCAATTACTGTGTGAATTAGTTTGTTTTCAGTGTTAGAATCAATTTTCTTTCGAAGATAATTTACGTAAACATCAACAACATTTGTTCCCATATCAAAGTTTACGCCCCAAACGGTGTCTAAAATTTCTCCGCGAGAAAGTACTTTGTTTCTGTTTTGTAAAAAGTTGAGTAGTAGTTTGAATTCCGTTGTAGTTAACGAAATTACTTCGCCACCACGAGTAACGGTTTTACTATAATCGTTTAAAATTAAATCGTCAATTTTATAGATATAATCCTCTTGGATTTCCGGTGAAGGGTTATAGCTTTCTGTTCTTCGAAGCAACGTTTTGATACGTGCCAAAAGTTCAATAAACTTGAAAGGTTTTACCAAATAATCATCAGCTCCGGATTCTAATCCTAATACAATATTTTCAGCAGTTCCCAAAGCGGTCAAAAAAAGAATTGGAATTTGTATGTCTGTTTTTCGGATTTCTCTACAAACATCCAAACCGTTCATCTCTGGCAACATTATGTCCAAAATGATTATGTCAAAATGATTGTTTTGTTGAAGTAAAAGTCCGGTTTTTCCATCTAACGCTACAGTAACTTCATAACCTTCTTCGGTTAAACCTTTCTTGATAAAGGACACAACATGGGCTTCATCTTCTACTA
>JAUXNR010000451.1 GCA_030682755.1 Flavobacterium sp. | reverse complement strand
AGGAAACCACGCTCTCGCATCCAATCGTCGTTAAACATTTTACCAACATAGCGACTTCCCGAATCGTGAAACAAAACTACAACCACATCTTCAGGCTTAAAATGCTCCTTCAATTGCAACACACCTTTGATGGCTGCTCCGGCTGAATTCCCTACAAAAATTCCTTCTTCCAAAGCCAATCGTCTTGTATAAACGGCTGCATCTTTATCAGTTACTTTTGTAAAACCATCAATCAATGAAAAATCAACGTTTTTTGGCAAAATATCTTCACCAATTCCTTCTGTAATATAGGAATAGATTTCATTTTCGTCAAATATTCCGGTTTCATGATACTTTTTAAAAACAGAACCATAGGTGTCAATTCCCCAAATTTTAACGTTTGGATTGCGTTCCTTTAAATATTTTGCTACACCTGAAATAGTACCTCCGGTACCAACACCTACAACAAAATGAGTAATTTTTCCATCCGTTTGTTCCCAAATTTCCGGTGCGGTTTGTTCATAATGAGCAATTGCATTACTCGGATTATCATATTGATTGACATACCACGAATTTGGAATCTCAGTCCCCAATCGTTTCGATACAGAATAATAAGACCTTGGGTCTTCAGGCTCAACATCAGTAGGACAAACTATAACCTTTGCTCCCACTGCTCTTAAAATATCCATTTTTTCTTTGGACTGCTTGTCTGTGATAACACAAATCAATTTATATCCTTTTACAATGGCTCCAAGTGCTAATCCCATCCCAGTATTTCCGGACGTACCTTCGATAATTGTCCCTCCGGGTTTCAACCTCCCGTCTGCTTCTGCATCTTCTATCATTTTAACGGCCATCCTGTCTTTAACTGAATTTCCGGGATTAAAGGTCTCCACCTTTGCCAAAACCAAACAATCCA
Organism: Flavobacterium sp.; assembly: GCA_030682755.1. GTDB lineage: Bacteria > Bacteroidota > Bacteroidia > Flavobacteriales > Flavobacteriaceae > Flavobacterium. Next base: position 528 of record JAUXNR010000451.1, on the reverse strand, counting down.
ATTCTGAAGTAAGTTTATTGATTTTAACCAAAGGAGTATTTCCGATTGTTTCTAATATATTTTTTGCGAATTTCATAGTATCGTATTTCAATTTAAATATAAGTAATTTTTAAAATCTGTAGTAAGCAATTAGGTTATTGGAAAAAATTCCAAATGATTCCAAAACGAACCATAAAATCACGATAAGGATAATTTGGTGCGGTATAAAAATTTGAGGTGGTAAACGAAGAATTAAAATGTTCTGCTTTTAAAAAGATACGTGCTTGTCTTATTTTTGCATTGATAAAATAATCAAACATCGGAAAGCCCCCTATTTTTTTCTGGTCCTGAACAAAAAAAGACCCCAATAAAGGGTTGTAATCATCAGCATAATAGTCTGTAAAATACGTAAATGTAACCCCGGTTTGAAGAAACAACGCTTTTTTGAAAAAATGATTGGAATAATAAAACGTATTTCTCATAACCAGTTCGGGTACATTTAAAACGACTTCAGACTGATCGGTTTTTTGATACAAAAGCGTATTGTCA
>JAUXNR010000450.1 GCA_030682755.1 Flavobacterium sp. | reverse complement strand
ATAAAATTCCGTTCAAATCATAAAGATTTATTTCTAAACTATGAATATCTGATAATTCATAAATACGATCTTTAAAAATAAGCGGAATATTTTGTGTGTTTATGGGATATGGGGTGTTTTCCAGTATATAATTGATGTGATCTCTGATGGCACTTTCTTTTCGTTCCAGTCGTTGTTTGTGGTATTCTTTTGCCTCTTGTTTAAACTGATAAATAGAAATTGAAGCCATCAATATTGAGGCCAATAACGTAAGCAATACCATCGAAATGAATATGCGAACCCGAAGTGATAATTTATTTATTTTGAATTGATAATTCACTTGTTTTTATTTCTTATTTTTTTATAAAACTGAAAGCCAAGCATTATTAAAACGGAGAAAAGAACAATTCCCACAACGCCATAAATCCAGTTGATGGCATTTTTTAAAATCACCAAAAAAACTGTGGCAAATAATATTATTGTAGCTCCTTCATTCCAAAGTCTAAAAAAATTAGAACTTTGTTTGACTTCGTTTTTTTGTAACTGTTTAAAAATTAAATGGCATTTTGCATGATAAGCATATAGCAAAACCACAAAGCCTAATTTAACAAGCATCCAATCTTGAGACAACCATTGCGGCATGAGATGCAATAACCAAAAAGCGAAAATGCTGGCTAAAATTGCACTTGGCCAAGTGATAATGTACCACAACCGATATTGCATCAATTGGTATTGTTTGATTAAAATGCTTTGTTCCGGTTCAGGCTTTTCTTTGGCTTCAGCATGATATACAAACAAGCGAACAATATAAAATAATCCGGCAAACCAAGTGATGACAAAGATTAAGTGAAGCGATTTAATGTAGTTATAATATTCCATCCGGTTTTTCAATCAGTTTAGTGGTCATTTCTTTTCTCAAAAAGTAGGCCGTGATTATCGTTGCTAAAACATCTGCAATCGGAAAAGCGACCCATACTCCAAAAATACCAAAATAATTCGGCAAAATAAGTACCAATGGAATCAGAAAAAAGCCTTGTTTTGTTAACGTAAGTAATAAAGCAGGAATTGCTTTTCCGGCAGCTTGAAAATAAGCCGCTCCAATCAATTGTAATGCAATAATTGGTGTAGCAGCAAAAACCCATCGTAAGGCATTTGGTGTTTCTGCAATGACATCGGCATCATTTGTAAATACTGAAACGATTGGTTTGGCAAAAACCAGAATCAATAAAAAAATACATGTTGCTAAAACAGCGGCATACTTGATTGAAATGTGGATAGTTTCTCTTACACGATTGTAATTTTCTGCACCATAATTGTATCCGGCAATGGGCAAAAATCCGTGTGTGATTCCCAAAATGGGAAACAATGCAAACATCAACATTCGGCTGATAATTCCGTAAACTACAACAGAATGTTCGCCACCATACGTAAATAAAGTATGATTGATGATGATGGCTAAAATGCTCACAACTCCTTGACGAGAAAACGTTACTAATCCCAATGATGAAATTTCTTTGACTACAGGAAGCTGAAATTTATAATGATGAAAAGAGAGTTTTAATTCACTTTTTTTAACAAAAAACCAAAGAATAAAAACAAAACACATGAAATAGGAAATCGTTGTTGCCAAAGCCGCTCCGAACATTCCCATATTTAAAATTTTTATAAAAAGAATGTCCAAAATAATATTTCCAAAAGCGGGAATTATCATGGCCATCATGGCAAATTTGGCTTTCCCTTCAGCTCGAATGACGTTATTTCCCATCATGCATAACGCCAAAAACGGAACACCATAAAGAACGGGAATAAAAAATTCTTTGGCCGGAGCCATGATTTCGCCATTTGCTCCAAACAACAAAAGAATTTCATCACTAAAAACAAATCCGAGCACAACAAAAAGTAACGCCAAACCCAAAGTCATCATGATCTGATTTCCAAAAGTTTGAAGTGCCTTTTCTTTATCTCTTGCTCCTAAAGCTCTTGATATTATTGAACTTCCGCCAATTCCAATTGCCATTCCCAAAGAAGAAATTAAAAATGTAATTGGCATGACAACCGTTACAGCTGCAATGGCTAATGAACCTATCCATTGCCCCACAAATATGGTGTCAACTAAAATATTAATTGACATGAATAAAATTCCAATTGAAGCAGGAACAGCTTGCTTTATTAAAAGTTGTTTGATGTCTTCAGAACCAAGAGCTCCTGATGATTTTGCCATTATTTTGCCATTTCAGTTTCGGCAAAAGCCCATTGGTCAATCCATCTACTTAAGGTTTTGCACCAGTCGTCGTCGTCGTTCAAACATGGGATTGCTAAAAATTCTTCGCCGCCATGTTCTTTAAATTCATGGTTGGCTTCCATGGCAATTTCTTCCAGAGTTTCCAAACAATCAGATACGAAAGCAGGCGTTACAACTGCTAATTTTTTAATTCCTTTTTCAGGCATTTTGTTTATTTCCACATCGGTATAAGGAGTTAACCATTTATCTCCGGCCAAACGCGATTGAAAAGTCTGACTGTATTTTCCTTCGGGAATTCCTAAAAAGTCAACGACTTGTTTGGTGGTTTCATAACATTGATGACGGTAGCAAAATTCGTGTGCTGGCGATGGTGTGTTGCAACACGAACCATCAATTTTACAATGACTTTTGGTTACATCTGTTTTGCGAATGTGACGTTCAGGAATGCCATGGTAGGAAAACAACAAATGATCGTATTCAAAACCTTCCAAATGTTTTTTGATGGAATTTGACAAATCTCGGATGTAATCTTTTTGGTTATAAAAAGCTGGAAGAATCGTGAAATTCATATTTGGAAATTTCTTTTTACGAATTTCCTCTGCCAAAACTAAAATGGTTACTGTAGATGCCATAGCATGTTGCGGATACAATGGAAAAAGCATCACTTCGGTCACACCTTGATCGTGTAATTCTTGTAATCCGGATTCAATGCTTGGTTTGCCGTAACGCATCGCTAAACTTACGGGAATGCTTGTGTTGGCTTGCACTTTTTTGTGCATTCGTTTGGATAAAACAATGAGAGGCGAACCTTCATCCCACCAAATTTTGGCATAAGCTGCTGCCGATTTTTTAGGTCGGGTTTGTAAAATAATTCCGCGAACCAACAACGCTCGCAATAAAAACGGAACGTCAATCACATATTTATCCATTAAAAATTCGTCTAAATACGGCTTGACATCTTTTGGGGTTGGACTTTCTGGCGAACCTAAGTTGACTAATAATACTCCTTTTTTCATTTTTATATAGCAATTTATTTTTTCTAACTTGACAATGACATTAAATATTTCTTCGGCGTCGTGCCGAATTTCTTCTTAAAAGCCGCAATAAAGTGCGAAGCCGTGCTGTAACCAATTTGCACACCTACTTCATTTACATTATATGTTCCGCTGTCTAATAATTTTCGGGCGTATTCCATTTTATAATCAAACAAAAAACTGTAGACACTATCTCCATAAATTTGTTTAAAACCCATTTTTAGTTTTTTCAAATTTAATCCTACTTGGTCGGCTAATTCTTGCAAACCCGGTGGTTCAGCCATATTGGCAATAACAATTTCTTTCGCTTTTTTTATTTTCAACACATTTTCTTCGTCAATCAAAAACGGACAATGATCGGCGTTTGGATCTTCGTTGCGGTTAAAGTACAAACTTAACAGTTCATAACCTTTTCCTTTGTAATAGAGATTTTTTATAGAAGCATTGAGGTTGTAATGAAAAATCTGATTGAGCACAATGGCCATTGACGGACTAATATTTTCCTCTGCATAATATTTTTTCTCCCGATTATTATCACTTAAAAACGGAATATATTCTGCTTCATTTGAAAACAAAGTGTGAAATTTCTTAATCGAAACTAATACAGAAATTATCCAAGATTGTGGTGCAATTTCCAAATGAACCGGTAGTTCTTTTTGTGGATTATAGAGCAAAAGAGATTTTTCTTCCTTCATTTCCAAGGCATAATTACCTTGATTGAAGATAAATTTTGCTTTTCCTTTTAATCCAAAATGAAATTGAATTAAACCCGTAGACACCTGTCTTTCAAAGCGAACCACCTCGTCGGAGTCGTTTTGAAAACGGATTAAAATAAAGTCATCTTCAATTTTTATTTCTTCTTGAGAACCCATAGCGACATTTTTTCGTATATAACTCGGAAGGCTTGAATTTTGTTTATTTAGAATTATTCTAAACAAATGCATTCAAAAGCGTTGAGAACACTACAAATATAAAAGAAATTACGATGAAAACCATATTTTGGATTTGTATATCTTCAAGCGATACAAAAAGTACTTTGAGCGATACTTTTATAGAATAGATAATAATAATTTTGTTCAACTTTTTAGGAAAAGTGTATTTATGGAAAATTTAAACTTGTCGAAACATCAAACCTTTTATGCGGTTGGATTGAGTTACAAAAAAGCAGATGCTGAGACACGAGGAAAGTTCAGTTTAGACGCGAAAGCAAAAACGAGTATTTTGCTCCAAGCTAAATTGGAAGGAATAGATAGTATGATCGTTACATCTACGTGTAACCGAACAGAAATATATGGGTTTGCACAACATCCGTTTCAATTGATTAAATTGATGTGTGAAAACAGCATTGGCACTGTTGAAGAGTTTCAACGTGTGGCTTATGTTTATAAAAATCAAGAAGCCATTTCGCACATGTTTCGTGTGGGAACTGGTTTAGACAGTCAGATTTTAGGTGATTTTGAAATCATTTCTCAAATTAAAAATAGTTTTGTAGAAAGTAAATCATTCGGATTAGCCAATTCATTTTTAGAACGATTGATAAATGCGGTGATTCAAGCCAGCAAACGCATCAAAAACGAAACAGAAATCAGTTCAGGAGCCACTTCGGTTGCCTTTGCTTCGGTTCAATATATTATCAATAACGTTGAAGGAATTTCTCAAAAAAACATTCTCCTTTTCGGAACAGGAAAAATAGGTAGAAATACCTGTGAAAATCTAGTAAAGCATACCAAAAACGATCACATTGTTCTCATCAACAGAACAAAAGATAAAGCCGAAAGAATTGCCGGAAAATTCAATTTAATTGTAAAAGATTATACCGAATTACCACTTGAAATTCAAAAAGCCGATGTGCTAATTGTCGCCACGGGAGCACAAAATCCTACCATCGACAAAGACATTCTGAATCTGAAAAAACCACTTTTGATTTTAGATTTATCCATTCCGAAAAATGTAAACGAAAATGTGAAAGCATTGGAAAATGTTTCATTGGTTCATATGGATTATTTGTCGCAATTGACAGACGATACGTTAGAAAAAAGAAAACTACATATTCCGGCTGCAGAAGCGATTATTGATGAAGTAAAATCTGAATTTATTTCGTGGATGAAAGCCAGAAAATTTGCACCAACAATTCACGCTTTAAAGGAAAAATTAAATTCCATTAAAGATGGCGAGTTGGATTTTCAACGAAAAAAAATCGCCAATTTTGATCAGGATCAAGCTGAAATTATCAGTAATCGAATCATTCAAAAAATCACAACCCATTTTGCTAATCATTTAAAAGATGATAATACGATGGTGGATGAAAGTATCGAATGGATTGAGAAAATTTTTCAAATAAATCCCATTGTTTCCGAAGGAGAAGCACTTCAAAAAGTAACCTATAATGAACGATAATTCAGAGTCATCTATTCCTTCTTCGGAGGACAGGAGACTTATCCGGATTGGAACTCGCGACAGTGAACTCGCACTTTGGCAAGCTCATACGGTAGAAAAAAAATTAAATGATTTGGGTTATCAAACCGAAATTATTTCTGTAAAATCAACCGGCGACATTATTCTAGACAAACCCCTTTACGAACTCGGAATTACCGGAATTTTTACGAAAACACTTGATATTGCTATGCTGAAAGGCGAAGTGGACATTGCGGTTCATTCGATGAAAGATGTGCCAACAGCTTTACCAAAAGGAATTGTACAAGCGGCAGTTTTAGAACGAGCTTCAACTTTAGACATTTTAGTTCACAAAGGCGATTTGTCTTTTTTAGAAAATTCAGGCACTATTGCTTCCGGAAGTTTACGACGAAAAGCCCAATGGTTGAATAAATATCCAACTCATCAAGTAGAAGATTTGCGAGGAAACGTTAACACCCGAATGCAAAAATTGAACGATAATAATTGGAACGGAGCTGTGTTTGCTGCCGCCGGTTTAGAAAGAATCAATTTGAAACCAGAAACATTCATTAATCTTGATTGGATGATTCCCGCTCCCGCTCAAGGTGCAATGGTTGTGGTTGCAATGGAAAATGATATTTTTTCGCAAGAAGCTGTAGCTCATTTAAACCATAAAGAATCAGAAATTTGTACTTTTGTAGAAAGACAATTCCTTAAAACCTTAGAAGGTGGTTGTACTGCACCAATTGGAGCTTTAGCAGAAATAAACGACGATTTAATTACATTAAAAGGCGTTCTTTTTTCATTAGACGGAAAAGTTAAACTGGAAATAGAAAAAACGATAAATACAACTTTATATCAAAATTTTGGCGAACTTTGTGCTACTGAAATTTTACAAAACGGTGGTTCAGAAATAATGCTTTCTATAAAAAAAGCATTAGAAAAGAAGCACTAAAAAAGCTATTATGAAAAAAGATTCGATACTCAAACTTATCTATCGTTTTTTCGACTTAATTGTACTCACCTATATTGTTTTCGATTTTGGTTATAGTGTTCATGAAAGTTATACCGTACCAAAGCTTGTCGGACTTGTATTCATCACTTTAGCTTTACTTTCTTTCAACATTTTTAAATATAACTATTATAAAACCAGTGGCAGAAAAAAAGTTGCATTGGTAAATTCTGTTATAATAGGTGTTTTGTTACTTGTTTCAATAGTTGTAGCCATTTTCAATTACCAACTTCCAATCTTTGACATTTTAAAGAAAATAAGGCCCATTTTGGAAGCAGGGCTTATTTTTTATTTTATCATCCGCCTGATGATTTTAGTTCGATATATCTATGAGGTATATTATAATCCGGCTATTGTTTTTGTGGGAAGTTTTTTTGCCATTATTTTATTAGGTTCTTTTTTATTAATGTTACCAAACGCTACAACTGAAGGCATTTTGTTTACAGATGCTTTGTTTACTTCAACCAGTGCAGTCTGCGTAACAGGATTAATTGTTTTAGATACGGCTACAGACTTTACGTTTGTGGGTCAAACAATTATTATTTCACTTATTCAGATTGGCGGATTAGGAATCTTAACTTTCACCTCGTTTTTTGCCTTTTTCTTCAGAGGAAGTTCATCGTTTAAAGAAGGTTTGAATGTTCGCGATTTTATTGCTCAAGACACCTTGAAGGATGTTTTAAAAACCGCCTTAAATGTTGTTATCTTTACATTAAGTGTTGAACTTATCGGAGCTTTGTTTATTTATACTTCCATTTATGAAAATCCTGAAATTAAAGACAAAGTTTTCTTTTCTATTTTTCATTCCATTTCTGCCTTTTGTAATGCCGGATTTTCTACAATGGCAAATGGTTTGAGTGAATTTCACCTTCAGTTTAATTATTACATGCAATGGGTTTTAATAATTATGATTGTTTTTGGTGGATTGGGATACAACATCATATTTAATTTTTATCAATTAATTAAAACTAATGTGTTGGAGTTTTTTGATCGATCAAGAATTCACAAACAAGTGAGTATTATGACATTGAATTCAAAAATCGTTATTTATACTACAGGATTACTTTTGATTGGTGGTTTTTGTTTCTTATCACTTTCAGAAATGAACAATTCCTTGCTTTTACATGATACGGTTTTTGGCAAAATAACTGCTACAGCTTTTAACACTGTAACTCCAAGAACAGCCGGATTCAACACCATGGATTTTTCAACCTTTACGGTTCCAACCTTATTGTTTATCATATTTTTAATGTGGATTGGAGCCTCACCTGCGTCAACGGGAGGTGGAATAAAAACAAGTACTTTTGCATTAGCAACGTTAAATATTTTTTCAATAGCAAGAGGCAAAAGCAGAATTCAACTTTTTGGAAGACGAATTTCAAGTGAGTCAACCTCAAGAGCCTTTGCTATTTTATGTATTTCATTAATTGTAATTGGGTTAGCCATAATTGGGTTGCTTATTTTTGAACCCAAAGGAACTGATTTATTGACAGTGGTTTTTGAATGTTTTTCTGCATACAGCACCGTTGGATTAAGTCTAGGATTAACTCCAAATTTATCAGAACCCAGCAAGTACATAATCATAGGAACTATGTTTATTGGAAGAATAGGAATGCTCAACTTGATGATTGGAATGCTTCGCCAAATCAATCATCAATTTTATGAATATCCGAAAGAAAATATTTTGATTAACTAAAATCGAAACAAATGAAAGTTATCATATTTGGTTTAGGAAACTTCGGTATGTCGTTGGCTTTAAGCTTGACTGAAACCGGAAATGAAGTAATTGGTGTTGACAAACAAATGGACAAAGTGAACCTTATTAAAGATAAGATTTCGCATGCCATTTGTATGGATTCTACTAATGAATTGGCCTATGAATCATTACCGTTGAAAGATGCAGACAAAGTAGTTGTGGCAATTGGCGAAAATGAAGGAGCGGCTATAATTACAACCGCAATTGTAAAAAAATTGTCAGAAGCAAAAATCATCAGTAGAGCGTTGTCACCAATACACGACACGGTTTTAGAAGCAATGGGAATTTACAGCATCATTCATCCGGAACAAGAAAGTGCAGATCGTTTAACAAAGCAAATCAACTTTAAAACAACGCTTGAAAATTATCAATTAGATAATAATTATACGATTTCTGAAGTAAAAGCTAAACCTTCTTTTTATGGCAAAACCATCGGAGAATTAAATTCAATTGACAAATACCATTTGAATGTTGTAACCATAATTAGAAAAAAAGAAAAAACAAATTTGATAGGAAAGAAATCAATTGTTAAAGAAACCATTGGACTACCAAATTCAGAAACCGTGATTTTTGAAGATGATATTTTAGTTGTTTTTGGTGAAAATAAAAACATTTCCATTTATTGTGACGAATAAAAAAATCAGAATAGTATCCACAAAAAAACTTCAACCCAACCAAAAACAGTTTTTACTTAATGCTGATTTTAGTTTAGTTGAAGCTGATTTTATTCAGATTGAATTCCATCCTTTTCAATTAAATTCAACTTTTGACTATTTAATTTTTACAAGCCAAAATGCAGTTTTAAGTGTTTTAAAAAATGAAAATAACACCTTTTTAAAAGATAAAATTTGTTTTTGTGTGGGAATAAAAACAAAGCAACTTTTGGAAGAAAATGGATTCAACGTTGAAAATTCATTTGATTATGCCGATGATTTAGTTGCTTATTTATTGAAGAATCATTCCGATAAAAAATATACTTTTTTTTCCGGAAATTTGAGAAGAGATACTATTCCAGAGGCTTTTAAAATAAACGAAGTTATATTTGAAGAAGTAGAAGTATATCAAACGCTTTTAACGCCACACAAAATAAATAGTCCGGTTGATGGCATTTTGTTTTTTAGTCCGTCGGCTGTTCAGAGTTATGTAAAAGAAAACATCATTTCCAACGAAGTCTGTTTTTGCATTGGAACAACAACAGCAAATGAAATTGAAAAAACAACAAATAAATTTGTGATTGCAAACCAACCAACGGTTGAAAACGTAATCATACAAACGATAAACTATTTTAATAAAACCTAAATCTGACATAAATCCGTCAGTTTAAAATATATAATAATGATAAAAAACGATTTATTTCTTAGAGCTTTAAACAACGAAACTGTTGAACGTCCACCTGTTTGGATGATGCGTCAAGCCGGAAGATATTTGCCTGAATTTAGAGCTTTACGTGACAAGTATGATTTTTTTACTCGTTGCGAAACACCAGAATTAGCTGCAGAAATTACGGTTCAACCCATTAGAATTGTAAAACCTGATGCTGCCATTTTGTTTTCAGACATTTTGGTAGTTCCAAGAGCGATGGGCATTCATGTGGAATTAAAAGATAATTTGGGCCCCATTATTCCCAACCCAATTCGCTCGATGGATGATGTAAATAAAACATTTGTTCCCGATGTTCATGAAACGCTGGGTTATGTTTTTGACGCCATAAAACTCACCAAAGAAATGTTGAATGATGAGGTGCCATTAATTGGTTTTGCCGGTTCGCCATGGACAATTTTTTGCTATGCCGTGGAAGGGAAAGGTTCAAAAAGTTTTGATACTGCCAAAGGATTTTGTTTTTCAAATCCGGTTGCCGCTCATACATTATTGCAGAAAATTACAGATACTACTATTTTATATTTAAAAGAAAAAGTAAAAGCAGGTTGTAACGCCATTCAAATTTTTGATTCTTGGGGCGGAATGCTTTCTCCTGTTGATTATCAGGAATTTTCATGGCAATACATCAATCAAATTGTAGAAGCATTGGCTCCACATACCAAAGTAATTGTCTTCGGAAAAGGATGCTGGTTTGCGTTGAATGATATGGCAAAATCAAAAGCTTCAGCTTTAGGAGTAGATTGGACGTGTTCAGCAAGAAATGCACGTTATTTATCCGGTGGAAAAATCACTTTGCAAGGAAATTTTGATCCGTCACGATTATTATCACCAATTCCAACCATCAAGAAAATGGTGCATCAAATGATTGATGAATTTGGGAAAGACAGTTATATCGTAAATCTTGGTCATGGAATTTTACCAAATATTCCGGTTGATCATGCGAAGGCTTTTGTGGAAGCGGTTAAGGAATATAATCAATAGACCGTTGCACCACCTGCAAGGTTTTCCAAACCTTGTAGGTGTTATAATAAAATAGCAAATCAATACCTACAAGGTTTGGAAAACCTTGCAGGAAAGCAACACCAAAATAAAAAATTTAAAAGCCATTTAGAATGAAGTTAGAAGTTTTAGAAAAAGACAATTATTATCATATTTACAATAAAGGAATTAACGGAACTGATATTTATTTTACAGAAGAAAACAAATATTATTTCCTTCAACAATTAGATAAATATCTTTTTGAAAAGATTTCAATTTATGCGTATTGTTTAATGGACAACCATTTTCATTTAGTAATCAGAATTGATGAAAATGAAAAAATAGTTACTCAAGCTTTTTCTAATTTTTTTAATTCTTATGTTAAAGCATTTAATAAACAAAATGATAGAACAGGAAGTCTTTTTGAAAAACATTTTAAAAGAATTAAATTAGACAGCGAAGAATATTTAAGAAACCTAATTGTCTATGTTCATTTGAATCCAAAACATCATTATGACTTAGATTTTGAAAAATTTAAATTTTCATCCTATAAATCAATAATCTCCAATAAAGAAACTAAGATTAAAAGAGAAGAGGTTATAGAATTATTTGCTGATTTAGATAATTTTATACTTTGTCATAAACAAAGAAATGATTTGTTGACAGTAAAACATACATTTGAATAGCAGTGGCTCCTGCAAGGTTTCCAAAACCTTGTAGGTGTTAAAATAAAATAATTAAATCAATACCTACAAGGTTTTTCAAACCTTGAAGGAAAATAAAAAAATGAAAGATAAATTCCTAACATACATCCAAAACCTTCAAAACCAAATCACTTCCAAATTAGAAGAAGTTGACGGCGTAGCCAAATTCCGTGAAGACATTTGGGAACGACCGGAAGGTGGTGGCGGACGAACGCGTGTCATTGAAAACGGAAACGTTTTTGAAAAAGGTGGTGTCAACATTTCTGCCGTTCATGGAAAGTTACCCGATTCGATGCAAAAACTATTCAATGTTGGAGAAGCCGATTTTTTTGCCTGTGGACTCAGTTTGGTCATTCATCCCAAAAACCCAATGGTGCCGACCGTTCATGCCAATTGGCGTTATTTTGAAATGTATGATGAAAACGGAAATATCATCAACCAATGGTTTGGTGGCGGACAAGATTTGACACCTTATTATTTATTTGAAGAAGATGCCACTCATTTTCACCAAACATGTAAAACCGCATGCGACAAACACAATCCTGAATTTTATCCAAAATATAAAAAACAATGTGACGATTATTTTTGGAATGCTCATCGCTTTGAAGCACGCGGTATTGGCGGTTTGTTTTTTGATTATTGCAAAGCAACCGATACAATGAAAATGGAAGATTGGTACAATTTCGTAACCGAAGTTGGAAATTCTTTCTTAGAAGCCTATGTCCCAATTGTTCAAAAAAGAGTAAATTTACCCTATTCAGACGAACAGCGAAAATGGCAGGAAATCCGACGTGGTCGTTATGTAGAATTTAATTTGGTTCACGATAAAGGAACGCTTTTCGGACTAAAAACCAACGGCAGAATCGAAAGTATTTTGATGAGTTTACCACCACATGTGCAATGGGTGTATGACCATCATCCTGAAAAAGGAAGTGAAGAAGAAAAATTAATTACTGTCTTAGCAAATCCTATGGATTGGGTTTAAGTGAGAAGTGTAACAACTTTAAACCTTAAACTTTTAAACAATTTAAACAAATAAACGATGTTTCCACTCAGAAGAAACCGCCGACTCAGAACCAACGAAACTATTCGTTCACTTGTTCGAGAAACCATCCTTTCTCCAAGCGATTTTATTGTTCCGCTTTTTGTGGTGGAAGGTAAAAATGTGAAAGAAGAAATTCCTTCCATGCCCAATTATTTTAGATTGAGTCTTGATTTATTGGAAAAAGAAGTGAAAGAATTAGCCAAATTAAATCTGAAAACGGTTTTGGTATTTGTAAAAGTTCCAGACAATTTAAAAGATAACAAAGGAACAGAAGCATTAAATCCGAATGGTTTGATGCAACGTGCTATAAAAGTGATTAAAAATGCAGTACCCGATATGATTGTGATGACTGATGTGGCGTTAGACCCGTATTCGTCTTTTGGACATGATGGCGTGCTTGAAAATGGCATTATCGTAAACGATTTAACATCAGCCATTTTAGCAGAAATGAGTTGTTCACATGCTGAAGCCGGTGCCGACATCGTTGCTCCAAGCGACATGATGGACGGCAGAATTCTGGAAATTCGCGAAGCATTAGAAGACGAAGGTTTCGTGAATACAGGAATTATGGCTTATAGTGCCAAATATGCATCAGCTCATTACGGACCTTTTCGTGACGCATTAGATAGTGCTCCTGTGGATAGTTTGAATGTACCAAAAGACAAAAAAACCTATCAAATGGATTACCATAATCGCATCGAAGCCATTCGCGAAACGAGAATGGATATTGATGAAGGTGCCGATATTGTGATGGTAAAACCGGGAATTGCCTATTTAGATATTGTACGGGAAATTAAAAATGCATTTGATGTTCCTGTTGCGGTGTATCAAGTTTCGGGCGAATATGCGATGATAAAAGCGGCGGCAGAAAAAGGTTGGTTAGACCACGATGCTGTGATGATGGAACAAGTAACTGCCATCAAAAGAGCCGGTGCCGATATGATGGCGAGTTATTTTGCAAAAGATGTCGTGAAAATAATCTCATAAATGATTTAAATCATATAATAAATTTTAGTTTCGATTTATCTTTGAATGAATCAAAACACTAGCTTATGAGAAAATTATTTTTTATACTTATGATGGTTGGTTTTATTTCCTGTGGAGATAAAAAACCGGAACCTTTCGGAAAAACATCGAACGAAGAATTTAAAGATGTTACGCCTATTGTGGTTGATGAAAAATTAAAATTAGGAGAAGAACTTTTTAATGGAGTTGGCATGTGCAAATCATGTCATTTGTCCGACAAGAAAGTTATTGGTCCGAGCATTGTTGAGATTGTAAAAATTTATAAAGATAAAGAAGCCAATATCGTTGAATTTTTAAAAGCAAATGCCGACCCAATTGTTGACCCTTCACAATATGAAGTGATGAAAACTAATTTTGCTGTAACAAAAACAATGAGTGATGATGAGTTAAAAGCAATTGAAGCTTATATGTATAGCTTTCTGAAATAGTTTATTCAACAACCAATTTGAACCCAACTCTCGGAATATTTTCAATTCGAATGTTGGGTTCATCTTTGAATATTTTTCGCAAACGCGAGATAAAAACATCTAAACTTCTTCCCATAAAATAATCGTCAGTTCCCCATAATTCCAATAAAATTTTTTCTCTCTTCAACACTGAATTTTTATTGTCTAAAAAAAGTTTTAACAAAGCAGCTTCTCTATCGGTTAAATTAGTTGATTGAGATCCTTTTGTAACACAATAATTGTTTGGGTCAAATTCAAAAGTTCCGATAGTATAAGTTTGAGAAGTTGCTGCTGTAGTTTTTATACTTCGATTTAAAAAGATTTCAATTTTCAGCATGAGTTCTTCCATGCTATAAGGTTTTACTAAATAGTCATCACCACCCAATTTCAATCCTTTAATTCGGTCTTCTTTCATGGTTTTGGCTGAGAGAAATAAAATAGGAACTTCTTGATTGCGTTTTCTGATTGCTGTTGCAATTTCAAATCCATCCATATCAGGAAGCATGACATCTAAAATGCATAAATCATAGGACGATGCACAAAACGATTCAAAGGCAGTATTTCCATTAGTAAAATGCGAAACATCATATTTGCTTTCTAAACTATCTGCCGTAAGAAACCCTAATGTTTCATCATCTTCTACATATAAGATTTTTTTCTTTATCATATAATATCTTTTTTAGGGATAGTAATTAAAACAGTTAATCCACCTTTGAGATTATTTTCTAGTTTTATTTTCCATCGATGCAAATCCATGATTTTTTTTACATAAGAGAGCCCAATTCCAAAACCTTCTATATCTTTTTTATTTTCTCTGGGAACCCGATAAAATTTATCAAAAACATAATCAATATGGTTTTTTTCAATCCCAGGGCCATTGTCTGCAATTGAAATTTCTGCACCGGTAATTGTCTTTGTAGCATTAATATGGATTGAAGGTTCATCACCGCTATATTTTACTGCATTTTCAACCAAATTGAACATTGCATTATAACAATGAAAATCATCTGCTTTTACTGTAAAATCATCCGGAATTGTGATTGAAATTTTAGTGTTTTTAGCTGTTTTTAATAAAACATTTTCTTTAACCAATTCAACAATTTCCTTTAGATTGATTTGAGTTTTGTCTAATTCAATCCATTTTGCATCGCCTTTAGCAACCGTTAAAATTCGTTCAATGTGTTGATTTAATTTATTACTCTGGCTGATTATTATATCTGTGTATTTTGAAAGTTTCGGGTTGTTTTTGATCTCTGGTTGGTTTTGAGCATAATTAGACGCAATTAAAATTGAAGCTAAAGGCGTTTTAAATTCATGAGTCATATTGTTGATGAAATCCGTTTGCAATTCTGCGTATTTTTTTTGTTTTAACAATTGAAATACAGAATAAACATAGATTACCAAAACAAGCAATAATATTCCCGTAAAAAACCAATATTGACCAAGTGAGCCAATTAAAGAATATTTTAACTGAGGAAATCGAACGGCAAAATAATAAATCAATCCTTCTCTTTTTTCAAAACAATTTTCGCATTTTTCAGATTGTTCATCGTTTGAAGAAATATAACTTCCATACATCATTTCATCTGAAGCACAATCATAAATGGCATATTCAAAATCTACATCAAGTTTTACTTTTACAAATTCTGTTTTTAAATAATATTCTAAAACTTCGGCTTCAAAAACATCATCAACATTAACAATATAATAGTCTTCTGTTACTTTCTTAATTTGATTGCTAATGGGTAAATCGGTTTTATTGTCTCTGTAAATTTTTTGAACAACATCTTGAAGAGCAAAATAAATTTTATCGCCTACTTCTTTTTTCTCAAAAGCATACGCCTGATTGAGCAAAAGTAGCTGCATGAATAACACACCCACAATTGCTAAAAAGCCAATAAATATGATACTATTTAGTTTGTTGAATTTCAAAGTAGCACAAAAATAAGTAAAACAAAACTACTAAACACTACAATTTCAAAATGCTAGAATTATCGGATTAACAAGTCATTAACAAAACTTAGTAGGTGCTTAACAGCAAGCAATTAAGTAGAATTATATATTTGTATCATTAATTATAAAAACTAATTTAAAACATATTATTTATGAAAACTCTAAAAACAACTTTATTCGCTGCAATTGCTTTATTCGCATTTTCAACAGTAAGTGCTCAAGAAAAAAATCCATTAGTAAAACCTGCTATTACTACAACTCCTGCTGCTGCTAAACCAGCTGCACCTGTGGCATGGAAAGCTGAAGTTTATGATTTTGGCGATATCAAAAAAGGAACTCCAGTGAGTCATGATTTTACTTTTACAAATACTACAAAACAAACTGTATTAATTACAAATGTAAAAGCATCATGTGGTTGTACTGCTACAGATTATACAAAAACTCCTGTGAAACCAGGTGAAACAGCCTATGTAAAAGCAACTTACAACGCAGCAGCTCCTGGTGCATTTTCAAAAACAGTTACAGTTACGTTAAACGAAAATGAAACTCCAAAAGTTTTGACAATTAAAGGAAAAGTTATTGAGCCTCAGTCTTAATTCTTTTTTTACTATACAAATGAAACCACGCAAAAGCGTGGTTTTTTTATGAATTGTTATATCGTTTTGAGTTATTTTCTTACTTTTATAAAGAATTAAAAATCTTTTAGTTATGATTGAAAAGATAAAATTAGAAAATATACTTTTTTTAGATATTGAAACGGTTCCGGAGGAAGATGGTTTTCATAAACTTGATGAAGAGAAACAATATTTATACGAACAAAAAACTCAATACCAACGAAAAGACGATTTTACTGCTGAAGAATTTTATGACCGAGCCGGTATTTGGGCAGAGTTTGGAAAAATTATTTGTGTTTCCGTGGGTTACTTTATTTGTAAAGGTGATATTAGAAATTTTAGAGTGACTTCATTTTTTGGTGATGAGGTTAAAATTTTGAAAGATTTCAGTAACTTGATAAACAATCATTTTAACCAACCCCAACATTTAATGTGTGGTCATAATGCAAAAGAATTTGATTTTCCATTTATAGCCAGAAGAATGATTATTAAAGGTGTTTCAATACCGTCAAAACTAAATTTAATTGGAAAAAAACCATGGGAAGTACCACATTTGGATACTTTAGAAATGTGGAAGTTTGGAGATTATAAACATTATACTTCATTAAGATTATTAACAAAAGTATTGAATATTCCATCTCCAAAAGATGACATTGATGGTAGCGAAGTGGGTCATGTATATTATGTAGAAAAAGACATCGATCGTATTGTAACGTATTGTGAAAAAGATGTTATTGCCGTGGCTCAGATTTTTCTAAAACTTAGAAATGAAGAATTATTGATCAATGATGAAATACATCACGTATAAAAAAACGCCTCCAAAAAGCTAATTTATAGTTAC
>JAUXNR010000439.1 GCA_030682755.1 Flavobacterium sp. | reverse complement strand
ATAACTGTTGAAATTTCAAATTTATCTTTAAAAAATTCTAATAAAACAATAGGAATCAACAAACCAACTCCGAACAATTTGGTTCTAAAAATCCCAAAACGTTGCGGTATGGTTTTCAAAGAAACCGCATCTGTTTTACTGTCTAAAATTTCAAACGGAATCAATAAAGAAACGACAATTAAAAACCGCTGAAGTAAAATAATTTTCTCGCTTTTTAAAAAAATATTTTGCTCTAAAACAGGAATATAAACCGTTATGATTGTTACACAAAAACTTACTAAAAACAATTTCCAAAAACCATATTTTCTCAAAAAAGGATAGGTTACAACCAATAATCCAACTTTTACAAAATAAATTTGAAAAGCATTATTCAATTGTAAAAAATAAAAAGTTGTGGCTGTAAGAGAAAAAAAAGTAAGTCCAACCAAATACCGATTTGTGTTTAAATCAAAAGTTCCATTTTGAAACGCTTCAAAATATTTTAAAAAATTATAGCCTACAATTGTTCCAAAAAAAACGAGTCCTAAAACGGATTGATTCGTATCCAATTGCAAGGAAATTTGGGTAACCCGAACTAATGCAGCTACAGCAAATGCCACATGAATGGAAGCGTTTATATAAAAATCAAATAAGGCTTTAAGCTTTCTCACCTTGCAAAAATACCACTTCTGTTAATAAAACCCCTTTTTGGTTGAAAAATTCTAAAAATATTAGTCCTTGTTTAACGAAAAATTACAATAGTAATAATTACTTTTGTGTGCTTAAAACAACACACATTTTACCTTAAGAAAATACATGAAAACAGATGCATTTGCTTTACGCCATTTAGGTCCACGTGAGAGCGACTTAAATCACATGTTTAAAACCATTGGAGTTGAAAGTTTTGACCAACTCATTTTTGAAACCATTCCGGATGACATTCGATTAAAAAAAGACTTAGGTTTAGAACCTGCCATGACAGAATATGAGTATTTGAATCATATTCAGGAATTAGGCAAAAAAAATAAAGTATTCAAATCTTATATCGGTTTGGGTTATCATCCAACGATTGTGCCTGCTGTTATTCAAAGAAATATTTTTGAAAATCCGGGTTGGTACACCGCTTATACGCCTTATCAAGCCGAAATTGCTCAAGGTCGTTTAGAAGCTATTCTGAATTTTCAAACCATGGTTATCGAATTAACCGGAATGGAAATTGCCAACGCTTCTCTGTTAGACGAAGGAACTGCCGCTGCAGAAGCAATGGCTCTTTTATATGATGTTAGAACACGTGATCAAAAGAAAAATAACGTAACCAAATTCTTTGTTTCTGAAGAAATTTTACCACAAACCTTATCCGTTTTACAAACGCGTTCAACTCCTTTAAAGATTGAATTAGTTGTTGGAAATCATGAAACTTTTGATTTTTCAACAGATTTTTTTGGAGCTATTTTGCAATATCCCGGAAAATTTGGACAAGTAAATGATTATGCTGCTTTTATTGCAAAAGCAGCAGAAAATGAAATTAAAGTAGCTGTTGCTGCAGATATTTTATCATTAGCCAAATTAACTTCTCCAGGTGAAATGGGAGCCTCAGTTGTAGTGGGTACCACACAACGATTTGGAATACCAATGGGTTATGGCGGGCCACATGCAGCCTACTTTGCCACTAAAGAAGAGTACAAACGTTCCATGCCCGGAAGAATTATTGGGGTTTCTATTGATGTAAATGGGAATAGAGCTTTACGTATGGCTCTTGGTACTCGCGAACAACATATTAAACGTGAGAAAGCAACCTCAAACATCTGTACCGCTCAGGTTTTATTAGCAGTTATGGCGGGAATGTATGCTGTTTATCACGGCCCAAAAGGATTAAAATACATTGCCGATAAAGTACATGCTTCTGCTGTTACTTTAGCAGATAGCTTAAATAAATTAGGTGTTTATCAAACCAATTCTGCTTTCTTTGATACTATTTCTGCAAAAGCAGATGCTCAAAAAGTAAAAGCAATTGCTGAAAAAAATGAAGTAAATTTCTTTTATGTAGATGCTGATACAATCTCAATTTCTGTAAACGAAACAACTTCAATAAAAGACATTAACCAAATCATCAGTATTTTTGCTGAAGCAGTTGGCAAAGAGAATGTGACAATTAGTCAATTAACTAATGAGTCAATGGTTCCTGAAAAATTGGAAAGAACTTCTTCATTTTTACAACATGACGTTTTCAACAACCATCATTCAGAGAGTCAATTGATGCGTTATATTAAAAAATTAGAACGCAAAGATTTATCGTTAAATCATTCTATGATTTCGTTAGGTTCTTGTACGATGAAATTAAATGCTGCTGCCGAAATGTTGCCTTTATCCATGGCAAATTGGAACAGCATTCACCCTTTTGCTCCAATCGAACAAGCAGAAGGTTATCAAATCATGTTGAAAAAACTAGAGCAACAATTGAATGTAGTAACCGGATTTCAAGGCACAACATTACAACCCAATTCTGGTGCTCAAGGTGAATATGCCGGTTTAATGGCTATTCGAGCTTATCATTTATCAAGAGGTGATAATCACAGAAATGTGTGTTTAATTCCAGCTTCGGCACACGGAACCAATCCGGCTTCTGCAGCAATGGCAGGCATGGAAATCATTGTAACCAAAACCATGGAAAACGGAAATATTGACGTAGAAGACTTGAGAGCAAAAGCCATTCAACACGCAGCAAATCTTTCGTGTTTGATGGTCACTTATCCTTCAACTCACGGTGTTTTTGAAAGTGCAATTTGTGAAATCACAAAAATTATTCATGACAATGGCGGTTTAGTATATATGGATGGTGCCAACATGAATGCTCAGGTTGGTTTAACCAATCCGGCAACTATTGGTGCTGATGTTTGTCACCTAAACCTTCACAAAACATTCGCTATTCCTCATGGCGGTGGCGGCCCGGGTGTTGGACCGATTTGTGTAAACGAAAAATTAGTTCCGTTTTTACCAACCAATCCAATCATTCCAACAGGAGGAAGTCAAGCAATAACAGCCATTTCTTCTGCTCCTTATGGATCGGCTTTGGTTTGTTTAATTTCGTATGGCTACATCACCATGTTGGGTGCTGAAGGTTTAAAGAATGCTACACAGTATGCCATCTTGAATGCCAATTACATGAAAGCTCGTTTAGAAAATCATTATCCAATTTTATATACAGGAGAGTGTGGAAGAGCGGCTCACGAAATGATTTTAGATTGTCGTTCATTCAAACAAAAAGGTATTGAAGTAACGGATATTGCTAAACGTTTAATGGATTATGGATTCCACGCTCCAACAGTTTCTTTCCCTGTGGCTGGAACATTAATGGTGGAACCAACAGAATCTGAAGATTTAGCTGAATTAGACCGTTTTTGTGATGCCATGATTTCAATCCGAAAAGAAATTGAAGAAGCCACTTCAGACAATCCAAATAATGTAATGAAAAATGCACCTCATACGCTGAATATGTTGACAGCTGATGATTGGAACATGCCTTACAGCAGAGAAAAAGCAGCATTCCCATTAGAATATATTGCAGAAAACAAATTTTGGCCTAGTGTGCGTCGTGTAGATGATGCTTATGGCGATAGAAATTTAGTTTGTAGTTGTGCTCCAATTGAAGCATACATGTAAATAATAAATGTTTCAAGTTTCAGGTTTCAGGTTTTTAACTTGAAATCTGAAACTTGAAACTAAATAAAATTATGCCCGACATCCAAACCCAAGAAGATTTATATTTGCTAGTAGATGAATTTTATAAAAAACTACTGGCAGATGATTCCATAAGTTACATTTTTACAGATGTGGTAAAAATAAAACTAGAGGAACATTTACCAATATTAGTCACATTCTGGTCACAAGGGGTTTTAGGAACGGGAGGATATTCCAAAAATTTGACACAAATACATTTGGATGTAAATGAAAAAGAATATCTATCTCCTGAATTATTTAAAATTTGGTTGAATCATTTTAACAATGCAGTTGATGAGAACTTCAAAGGACCAAAAGCAGAACAAATAAAAACACAAGCATTAAGTATTGCAACAGTAATGCAGATTAAAATCGCTCAGAATAAAACCAATAGTTGAGAGTAAGACAAATTTTATACTTGTTTTTTGAATATTTCGTAATTAAAATAATTTTGTTAAGTATTTCTTAATTTATAAAGATTTAAATTAATAATTTAGTCCTATAATTGACCCTTATTATGAATATAAAAATAACCGGTTCCGGAAGTTACATTCCAACTGAAATAGTAACTAATGCTGATTTTGCTAAACATGTGTTTTTAAATGACGACGGAACTCCTTTTCCGCAACCCAATGAAATCATTGCAGAAAAGTTTAGAGACATTACCGGAATAGAAGAACGTCGTTATGTTACAGATGATTTAAACACATCCGATATTGCAACAATTGCTGCCCAAAAAGCAATTGAAAATGCTAATGTTGACCCTGAAACTTTAGACTATATTATCTTTGCTCACAATTTTGGCGATGTTAAAAAAGGAGCCATTCAAGCCGATTTACTACCTTCTTTAGCCACAAGAGTTAAATTCAATTTACGAATTAAAAACCCAAAATGTGTGGCTTATGATATGCTTTTTGGTTGTCCTGGTTGGGTTGAAGGTGTTATACAAGCACAAGCATACATTAGAGCTGGAATGGCAAAAAAATGTTTGGTCATTGGAGCCGAAACCTTATCTCGTGTTGTAGATATGCACGACAGAGATTCTATGATTTATTCTGATGGAGCCGGTGCAACAATTATTGAAGCAACAGAAGATGAAGGCGGAATTTTAGCCCACGAAACAGCATCTTATACTTATGACGAAGCTTATTATTTATTTTTTGGGAAGTCATTTAATGACGAGCATCATCCTGATGTTCGTTACATCAAAATGCATGGACGTAAAATTTACGAATTTGCTTTAAGCCAAGTACCAAAAGCCATGGCTTCGTGTTTAGATGCCAGTGGAATTGACATTTCTCAGGTTAAGAAAATACTCATACATCAAGCCAATGAAAAAATGGATGAAGCCATCAT
>JAUXNR010000075.1 GCA_030682755.1 Flavobacterium sp. | reverse complement strand
CCTTTTCAATCCAGTTTATACTTTAAACACAACGTTTTATAATGTTAGTGGTTTGCAAGCTGGAAATAAAGTTCGCTTTTCCGGAATTAACGTCGGAACGGTTGATGCCGTTAGAATAATTAACGATTCTACTGTTAGTGTCACTATGCTCATAAAAAAAGATGTTCAAAAATTTATTAAAACAAATAGCGAAGTAAGCATCGGTTCTGAAGGCTTGATTGGCGATAAATTGCTTCAAATTTCACAAGGAACTTCAAACGCAAATTTTGCAAAAGATGGCTCTTCCTTGGTTTCAAACGAACCCATTGAACTTGATGAAATTTTTGCAAGTTTAAAAGTTACAGCTGAAAATGCAGAGTTAATTACTGACGAATTAGCCGAAATCATGATAGCAATTAATAGTGGCGAAGGAACACTTGGAAGACTGATAAACGATCCAAATATTGCAGAAAATTTGAGTCAAACCATGTCCAATCTTAAAAGTAGTTCTAAAGGTTTAGAAGAAAACATGGAAGCTGCCAAAGAAAATTTTTTACTAAGAGGATACTTTAAAAGAAAAGAAAGAGCCGAACTTAAAGCAAAAAAAGCCGCTGAAGAAAAAAAGGAAAAAGAAAGAAAAGTTGAAGAAGAGAAAAAGAAAGCTGCATTAAATAAAAATTAACACTTACTGTCATAAAGATTCTTATTTTTGACAAAATACTTTGCCATGAAATCAATTATTGCTTTACTTTTAATCTCAACCCTTTCATTTGCTCAATCAGTTGAAGCTTTAAAAAGTGAAAGCAAAAAAATGTATGATGCTTCATACAATATGGATTTTGAAAAAGTTTTAGACTATACCTACCCAAAAATATTTGATATTGTTTCTAAAGACGTTTTATTGAAAAGTATGGATCAAGCTTTTCAAAATGATGTCTTACGAATCAGATTGGTTTTTCCGGAACCTACATTTTCATATTCTGATTTAAAAAAAATTGAAAATAAAACCTTTTGTGTCATTCGATACAATAGTGCCATGCGAATTGTCTTTGAAGAACCATTATCAGCAGAACAAATCACTCAAATGACCAATTCGTTTAATGAAAATATGAAAAACAAAAAAGTCACTTTTGAAAAATCAAGAAATGGATTTTTTGTTGAAGGAGAAGAAATTATGATTGCAGTTTCAGATGAAATAACAAATAATGAATGGAAATTTATCAACTATGACAGCAATCAAAGTAGAATTTTTCAAATGATTTTTAATGAATTCATAAAAAAAGAACTCGGATTGAATTAAAACATCATACCTTTACTAAATAGATTATAAAAATAAATCTCATGGCAAAAGGTAAAGACGTTCGAAAAACAGTTAAAAAAGAACCTCTTAAAACTCCAAAAGAGAAAAAAGAGGAGAAACGCGAGAAGAAAAATAAACGGGATTAACTCGGCAAAATCTTGCCCGGATTCAAAATCCCATTCGGATCAAAAACAAATTTTATTCGTTCCATTAATTCCAAATGAGTTTTGCTAAAAGCAATAGTCATAAATTCTTTTTGCACATATCCAATACCATGTTCTCCTGAAAGTGTGCCTTTTAATGAAACCGTTAATTCAAAAATTTCTTTAATTCCTTTTGGAACTTCTGTTTGCCAATTTTCATCTGACATATTTCCCTTTATGATGTTCACATGTAAATTTCCATCACCTGCATGACCATAACAAACGGATTTAAAACCATATTTTTTTCCGATGGATTTTATTCCGTCTAGTAATTTTGGCAATTCATAACGAGGCACAACCGTATCTTCTTCTTTGTAAACTGAATTAGCTTTGACAGCTTCGGCGATACTTCGACGCATTTTCCATAAGGCATTTTTTTCGTCTTCTGTATCAGCAAAAAGTATGTCATCAATTTGAAATTGTTCCACCACTGTCATGATTTTTTCGGCTTCAGCCATCAAAATTTCAGGATAATTTCCATCTACTTCAATTAATAAATGAGCTTGAATTTCGGGTTTCACTTGCACATTCAATCCATCAACATATTCCAAAGCCCAATCAATGGCATCACGTTCCATAAATTCCAACGCACTTGGAACAATTCCTGCTCTAAAGATGGCAGAAACAGCTTCACAAGCTTCATTGGCTTTGTAAAACGGAACTAACATCAAAACGTTATGCGTATTTTTAGAAAGTAATTTCAGAACAATTTTTGTGACAATCCCCAATGTTCCTTCGCTCCCAACCATCAATTGTGTCAAGTTATATCCTGTTGAATTTTTTAAGGTATTAGCTCCTGTCCAAATAATATCTCCTGTTGGCAAAACCACTTCTAAATTCAAAACATAATCTTTGGTTACACCATATTTTACAGCTCTTGCTCCTCCTGAATTTTCGGCAACATTTCCACCAATAAAACAACTTCCCATACTGCTTGGATCAACTGGATAGAAAAGTCCTTTTTCAGAAACCGCTTGGCGTAACACTTGCGTAATCACGCCTGGTTCAGTAATCACTTGTAAATTCTGTTCGTCAATGGAAAGGATTTTATTGAATCGTTCCATCGAAAGTCCGATGCCACCTTGAACCGATAATGCTCCGCCACTCAAACCCGTTCTTCCACCAATGGGAACAACAGGAATTTTATATTGATTAGCGATTTTTAAAATCTCAGAAATCTCTGTTGCAGTAGAAGGTTTCACCACAACATTTGGTGGAAAAACATAATCTTCCGTTTCATCATGACCATAGTGATTTCGGGTTTCTACATCAGTAAAAACAAACGATTGACCAACAATAATTTCTAATTTTTTGAGAATATCTTGTGTAAGTTGCATGCTGTAAATTTAACACAATAAAGGTAGAAAAATTATATCATTGTTAATACCCAATACCAAAAAGCAAGCGTTAAAAAAGACAACGGAATTCCTACGCCAACCATCATGCTACTTAGTTTTGGTTTTAAACCATATGTTGAAGCTAAAATTGACCCGGTTATCATCGGTGCCATGGCAGATTGCATAATAGAAACATCAATTTGTACGCCATCTGCACCTAAAATAATTTTGTATAAGAGCACAAAAAAAGCAGGCATTAAAAACAATTTAAAAAATAATCCCAGAGTCAAAAAATTCCAGTGCTGACTATTTTTATCAATTTTCAATTGTAAACCAACCGCAACTAAAGCAATTGCGGTAACCGTACTTCCTAATTTCAGAAAAACAGTTTGCATTAATTCCGGAAAATCAGTTTGAAATATATTTAAAAAACAAGCTATCAAAAAAGAAATGA
>JAUXNR010000434.1 GCA_030682755.1 Flavobacterium sp. | reverse complement strand
CAGCTTTAAAAACATCACCAATCAATTGCCAAATAAACAACTTTGAAACGGGTAAAAACTCTTCTGTAAAAAGTAGTTTGATGATAAAAAATCGAAAAATAAAAATGAAGATTAAAACCACTATAAAAACAGGTAAAATTGTTTTAAAATAATTGTAAAAAACGGATTTTGTATCGCTTACAGATGTAGATTCTGATAATTTCGGTAAAAAATATACGGTAAGTAATGTGGTTAAAAACATAAAATAATACGTCGCAATTCTGCTCATCGCTTCCCAATAACCTGCTTCAGAGATGCCGACAGTATCAATGATATAATTTCGCAATACCAAAAAAATAACCGGACTGACAATAGCCGAAAAAAGTGCCATCACAGTAAAAGAATACAAATGATTTAAATTACTCCAGTTAAAATACTGGATTTTAATGAGTTGTCTTAGTTGTATTTCTTTGTTTAAATAAAACAATGTGATGCCAAAAAGTAAAGCCGGAGTCAATACAATAGCCAATAACGCACCTAATGTATACAGTTTTGTAACCAAAACAACTGTAAAAATCAATCCAACTAAATTGCCAAAAATGTTGGTATAAATCACTTTTTTATAACTTCCCAAACCATTTAAAACAGAAAGTAAAAAAATGGAAAGAGAATGCCAAGGCAATGTTATTGCAAAAACGGTAATTGTGATACTATAAATACTCCCGGACTCAAATAAAAACGAAGAAATATAATCAACCCCTAAAAAAAGGAGTACACTGAGCAAAACTGCAATACCGATTAAAATAAAAAAAACAGTAGAAATAAACGACGCTATTTTATTTTCATCTGTTTTATTTGCTGCAACATAGCGAATAATTCCATTTTGAAAACCCAAAGTTGCAACACTCTCTGTTAAGGATACAAAATTTCGCATGTTACCCACCAAAGCCATTCCGGAAGGTCCGACAAAAACTGCAAGAACTTTTGAGGTGATCAATCCAATTCCAATTTTTAATAAAACACTCACACTATTTAAAGAAGAAACTTTAAACAATTGAGAATGCCGTATTTGATGGAATAAAGACAATTAATAACTATTTAGAATTTCTATAATATAACTCACTTCTTCTGCTTCTAACATTGGACTAATTGGTAAACTCAAAACATTATTGTGAATTTTCTCAGTTATAGGTAATGATAATGCCGCAAAAGCTGAAAGTCCTTTTTGCAAATGAGGCGGAATAGGATAATGAATTGAAGTTTCAATCTTATGTGCAGCTAAAAACTGTTTTAAATGTGCTCTATCATCAGTTTGAATCACAAATAAATGAAATACGTGGTTTTCAGATCCATCATAAAAAGGAAGTTGAATTTTAGCATTTATAATTTCAGTTAAATAACGTTTTGCTATCATTCTACGCAAATTGTTATCACTATCTAAATCAGGTAATTTTAAATTTAAAAATGCTGCTTGAATTTCGTCCAATCGTGAATTGATTCCTTGGTATTGATATACATATTTTTCCTCTGAACCATAATTTCGTAAAGATCGAATGACATTAGCAAGAATTTCATCATTTGTAGTTATGGCTCCACCATCACCTATTGCACCCAAATTTTTTGCAGGATAAAAACTAAAAGCTGCTGCCTCTCCAAAATTTCCGGCCCGTTTTCCGTTTAAAATTGCTCCGTGAGCTTGTGCAGCATCTTCAATAACTAATAAATTTTGATAGTGAGCAATCTTAGTAATAACATCCATAGCCGCAATTTGACCGTATAAATGCACAACCATAATGGCTTTTGTTTTAGCTGAAATTTTATTTTCTATTTGCTTTGGGTCAATGTTAAACGTTTCAGGATCAGGCTCAACCAAAATAGGAACCAAATCTGCTTGAAGGATGGCTAAAATTGAGGCAACAAACGTATTTGCAGGAACTAGAATTTCATCCCCTTTTTTTAACTTTCCAAGTGCAACATATCCTTTTAAAATCAAGACCAAAGCATCCAATCCGTTTCCAACACCAATACAATGATTGGTGCCACAATACGATGCAAAATTGGTTTCAAAGCTTTTTAATTCATTGCCTAAAATATACCAGCCTTTTTCAAAAATACTTTCCATTTTTAGTGCAAAAGCATTTTCATATTTTTTATTAATTTGACTTAAATTATAAAAAGGAATCATAGAAACACATCGTTTAAGAGTGAATAATTTTCAGTTGGAACTTCATAAAAATCTTGAGTAACCGTATTCGCTCCAAAACTTTCTTTCCAATAGGACAAACCTTGATTTACATTTTTTCCTTCATTTTCATTAGAAATTCCAAAATCAAAATACTTCTTATTTTGATAAACAGTAGTAAATAAATAATGGTGTAAAAAATCTAAACTTCCCAATTCATTTTTTAGTTCGTTACCGGAAATATATTGCGAATGTGCTACCAAATCTGTTACAAAAATGGTGGTTCCGGCAACAATTTTATTGTCATGATAAACCGAAAACTGTTTGATGTTTT
The DNA here is from genome assembly GCA_030682755.1 of Flavobacterium sp. Lineage (GTDB taxonomy): Bacteria > Bacteroidota > Bacteroidia > Flavobacteriales > Flavobacteriaceae > Flavobacterium. The sequence continues at coordinate 1,881 of JAUXNR010000434.1, read as the reverse complement.
CGGGAAATTTTTCTTTCAACAACATAATTTCTTCTAAAGAATGTACCGGCTTGGTATTGTGCTTTTGCTTTAAATTGGGCAACAAAATGGTGTTCCAAAAAGGTTCAAAATTCAATTCTTCTCTAATTTCTAATTTGTTTTTTTTACCTCGTTTTACTCCTTCTTTTCTGTCTTTGGAATAAACTAATTCTTTTGTCAAATCTATAACCGCTAATGCATCTCTTCTGATTAACTGAGCTTTTGATAAAAATAAAGCATAATCCATTTCATTTGAAAAATGCGATGCATAAATTGAAGGCAAACACTTTATTTTAAATGAAAAAAATTGGTTTTGGTGCAAAAATTTTAAAAGCTGTTCAAAAATTAAAATTACTTTTTCCAACTTTAATTTTTCGGAATAAACTAATCCTCCATAAGTCAATCCTTGATGTGAAATTATTTTGTTTTCGGCTTTATTAGCAGGGATTACGCAAAGCCATTTTCCTTCGGATTCAACAATCAAAGAAAAATCTTCAAATCGATCATTATGATATTCCATAAAATCACGATGAAAAAGAAAAGTTGCATTTTTTGCCTCAGAAATAAAAGCATTCCAAAGTTGGTAATCTGAAGGATTGTATTTTCTAACGGTTATCGTTTTCAAGCCAAAAAATTTAGACATCAAGTAAAGAAATGAAATATATTTATAAATATCCTTATCTTTAGGACTATTTTCCAAATCTAAACAGTGAAACGAAAATACAACATTTTTGTTATTTGCCTATCGTATTTCTGGATGAGTTCGCTATTCGGGCAAGATGTCACTTTGTATCAACAATTTAACGGCCGGTTTGATTTTACTTTTATCGGAAACACCTTGAATCCGATGGAAAACACCTTTCAATCGCAACCCAATATTTTATCGACTTCTGAAGCTTTATTAAATTTATCGGCAAACGATTCTATTGTTAAAGCTTATTTATATTGGGCCGGAAGTGGAACCGGAGATTTTGAAATAAAACTAAACAACATTTCTTTTGAAGCAGAACGAACGTTTAGTCATCAAAGGATTAGTAGTGGTTTAACGTTAGATTACTTCAGTGCATTTGTTGATATCACTGATTATATAAGTCAAACCGGTAACGGTTCTTATGTTTTTTCAGACTTGGATGTTTCTTCTTTTTTGGCTCAACATTTTATAGTTAAAACAAACTTTGCCGGATGGGCCATTATAATTATTTATAAAAACGATGATTTACCGCTTAATCAAATTAATGTTTATGACGGACTTCAAGGGGTTCCGCAAGAACTTCAGATTACTTTGAGTAGTTTAAACGTAATTGATGACATTGGTGCCAAAATTGGATTTCTTGCGTGGGAAGGTGATGTTGGCATTGCCGTAAATGAAACCTTAACCATTAACGGAGCTGTTTTAAGCAATCCGCCATTGAATCCTGCTAACAATGCTTTTAACGGCACTAATAGTTTCACGGGAAGCAACACACTTTATAACATGGACTTGGATGTTTATGATATTCAAAATAACATTCAGCCGGGTGACAGTAGTGCTCAAATTGCTTTAACATCCGGACAAGATTTTGTGATGATTAATGCCGTTGTTACAAAATTAAACAGTCAAGTGCCTGATGCTATTATTGAAATTGATTCGTACACCTTAAATTGCGATTCAAGGTTTATAACTGTTGATTATACTGTTTATAATTTAGCAACAGCCACAAATCCTTTGCCAAGTGAAACACCCATTGCAATTTATGCAAATGGAATTTTAATTGGAACTACAGCAACAACAACTGTAATCGAAATTGGAGCATCAGAATCAGGAACAATTGTAATTCAAATTCCAAATGAAATTGAGGGTGAATTTACACTAACATTTGTGGT
>JAUXNR010000422.1 GCA_030682755.1 Flavobacterium sp. | reverse complement strand
TAACTACGGATATACGGACATAAGAAAATGGATATATAAATAATTAAAAACAACAGAAATATGAATGCAAAGCACAAAACAATATTTATCGCCTTTTCTTCTCAAAAGGGTGGTGTCGGTAAAAGTACATTTACAACGCTTGTTGCGAGTACGATGCACTATCGCTTAGGTTACAATGTTGCGGTATTTGATGCGGATTTCCCGCAACATAGCCTGATGAAAATGAAAGCCCGTGATTTGGCAATGGTAATGGAAAATGAGGCTTTGAAAAAGCTAGCGTATAAACAATTTACGACCATTAACAAAAAAGCCTATCCAATTATGCAGCATAAAGCGGATAACGTATTGGAAGTAGCTCATGAATTTTTAAACACTTCTCCAATACCCATTGATGCCGTATTCTTTGACCTGCCCGGAACGGTGAATACGCCAGGTATTCTGAAAGCATTGTCAGGAATGCGCCACATTTTTACTCCCATCACAGCAGACCGTGTAGTAATGGAAAGTACACTCATATTTACACAGCTCTTACAGGATGTGATTATGAAAAAAGGAGAAACTTCCATAGAAACCATTAATCTGTTTTGGAATCAGGTTGACGGAAGAGAAAGTACTCCTTTATATGATGTTTATGACCAACTCATAGAGCAGTTGGGATTAAGCTTGATGCAGAGTCAAATCAAAAGTAGCACCCGTTTTCGTAAAGAAAGCGAAGTGGACAGTAAAACCGTTTTCCGATCGACTGTAATGCCTCCCGATGAGCGGTTGATGAAAGCTTGTCAGTTAGACTTGTTTATGGTAGAATTTTTAAAAATCATTCAATTATAGCATTATGGAGAAAGAAAACAAGAAAAAAGCCACGCCGGAAATTAACGAGGAACTGATGATGAACTTGATGGTCGATGGCATTAAAAAGGAAGGGTTAAAACTTCCTCCAGAACCCTTCGAAGAACCGCAAAAGGAAAAATTACCAAAGGAAAAGCTTGCAATCAAAGAAAAGAGCAGAGCGAAAAAAACAAACGAAGCTAAGTACGAAATCATCTTTTTTAGAAAACCCGATACTAATGCTCGTGATGGTAAAACAGTTTATATTCGACCTGATTTTCACGAAAAGCTTTCAAGGATTGTACAGGTAATAGGCGAAGACAAAATAACCATCTATGCTTATTTAGATAATTTGTTGGATTACCACTTTCAGGAATTTGGGGAGCAGATTACCAAGAGTTTTAACGAAAAATATAAACCCATTTTATAAATTATGGAAATCGTAATTGTGATATGCCTGTTGGTGGTTATTGCCTTATTGGCACAAGATAATATTGTTATCCATAAAAGGAAAGGGCAGAAGCCAGTGCAGGAAAAGCCTAACGCGAACCTGCCTGATATTATGGGACAGTCCAAACAAGTAAGAAGTCTTTTAGTGCCAAAAAACGCCACTGAAGACCAAATTCAAGAAGCAGAGCTAAATCTTAATAATTTAGACATTGAATACGACGAAAATGAAAACGTAAGTATTCAGATCCGCAAGGAAGAGCTGGATGTTATTTTCAGCAATATGCCTGATTTTGAAGAAGAGGAAGAAGAATGGAACAGGTATGGAATATCTAGTGGGGATGACGGTTTTGCTCAAGGGGTTACCTTTGAAGAACTAAGTTCCGTGGGGATGCTGCTGCAAAAAGAACAATTGGAGCCATCTCAGAAGGAAACAGCGGTAGATATTGTTCAGAAAATACAGGGGACCGAATTATTCAGTCTATTAGAAAATTCCATTGAAAGTGCTTCACATAAAATAGCTGAGCTATTGGACAGTAGCTTTTCTTCTGAAACAGATGCCAGTTCTTCCAATTTGCGGAAAAATGATTTGAAGGATTTTGATATTGGGAAGTTTGTGTAGACTTCTCAATATTTTTTGCTAAAATCTAAATTACAAGCCCAAACTCTTCAGCTATATCCCTTACCAGTTTTGTATGTATCCGCTTATGTGAATCTGCGATGCGTAAATAATTGCCCACGATCAGTTCCTTTATTTCAAGTTCAGAATTAAAGATACTTTTTCCATCTACTTTGAATGTTTTGTATAGGTCACCAATAGCGGTGTTACAATAGATATGTGAATTCTTGATAACACTTTCTGCTATGTCTTTGTGATATTTGTAACGATCGTTCAAGGCGAAGACTTCCATGTTATTTCGCGCCTTGATAGAAACAGGATCTCTAAATTTAACTTTTTCGCATAAAACCATTTTTAATTCAAAACTGCCAGCCGAAACAAGAAAATCTACAGCACTGATTTTTGTCCTGAATTGATAGATGTTTTCTACTGATTCTATAAAGGGATGACTGTTTTCTGCCATTGAAAATTCTTTCTGTCCTTTTAAAGCTCCCGAATTACAAAGGGCACAGCTGGGGATCAAATTGTAAAAGGAGAGCGATAGATAAGGATGCCTGCCTTTATTATAGAAATGATCAAACTGTGGTCGGGATTTCAGTCTTTTATTTCTTACGGTGAAAGTGAAATTTGCGTTACAATAAGGACATGTATTCATATCAAGTCTCTTCGCGTGCCTATATGCCAATCTTCCCGAATCTTTTGTTGTAAAAGAATCTTTGCTGCTGTCATAATCAAAAACCCTGAAAATTTTACCTTTAAACCACGAATGTAAATCAGCATCCGTAATATCTTTCCCTTTAGAATTCTTCGGGTTATTGCTTTTATAATTTTGTTTTGCGGTGTCAACAAGATTTTTTAATGACTGCATTTCTGATTCCAGTTCATGGGGCCTCCCGCAGATGATGGTTTCTAGACGTTGTGCCAAATAATCCATTACAGGCTTTAGCTCATCATTTGGCCAATTCTGCAAATCGCTTTTAATATTAAACTCTTTCTCCAAATCTTTATAGAAGGTGATTGCCATTCTGTCAAGTTCGGATAAGCTAAAGGGAACTTTTATCATTATTATCTTTAATTTTCTGTTCTACTTCTGCAACTTGTTTTCTTAGTACTTCTAATTTTTCCTGCAGCCCGAATTTTTCAAACCACATGTCCTGCAGTTTTTTACGCAGTACAGGTTCTCCAATGCTGTCAATAATTTTCTTATAGCTGTCATTGCTTACTTTTACAGTTTGGTCATTTAGGTATTTTATGATTTCATTTATCTTATCTTTTGCATATTCTCCGATCAGCATTCCATCCATATAAAAAGAATCTGAAAAGAGCGTATGGATATTGGCAGCAAATGTATTTGAGTTATGATTCTGTTTGTCAAGAAAGTAAGGTGTTCCGTCTTCTGATTTCTGCACAAATAGTATATTTGACTTAGGCAGGTCAGATGTAAGGAAGGGAGTATTTGATGTGAAAATAAGCTGTATGCTGTGGTTATGAAACAGTGAACTTAAAAACCGGATCGTATTTTTAAAAAACAGTCTCTGCCATTCTGGATGGTAACCAGCATCTCCTTCGTCAATCAAAATAATCAATCTGTTTTGCAGACGAACCGATTCTTCATGAACCAATGAGTAAAATCTTGACATTAAGGATAAATAAGACTGTTCACCCGAACTTAATGAATGCCACCTGAATTGGATAAATGAGGTAATCCCTTTTATCTTAA
>JAUXNR010000719.1 GCA_030682755.1 Flavobacterium sp. | reverse complement strand
CAGATTCAAGTAAACCCGGGCCTAGAAGTTTATGAACCTCAATTGCACATCCAATAATCTTATTTGAAATTTCATTTTCAATCATACTCTACTTTCTTTGTGTATTTTGAGACTTCTTGGTAGCATTTGTGGAATAGCTGTTTCACAAAGCACTCAAAGAAGCCACAGAGTTTCTCAAAGGTATGTATTCTTGCTCTAGTTTTATAGGATACCTTAAATCCGCAATAAAGTTACCAACAAAAGCCGTCAAAACATTGTGTATAAGTATTTTATAGCATGTTTCGACGGCTAAAAAAATTCACCTATTTTAGTGATTGAAAAAAATAATAGGCACCTGAATTTCTTCACCGTGAAAGTACAAAAAACCTCAACCAATGTAAGCCCTTTTTCAGGTATTTCTTTTGTCAATAATGAATTTAATGAAGTTGGGATGTCTCAACTTATTGATAATGAGCTAGGGACAAGAGGTAAAGGTATCGGCTTTTCTTATAGTGATATAATCAGGAATTTTACCAATGTTTTCTTCTGTGGTGGTAGTTGTGCGGAAGATATTCAAACTCATTTAGGGAACCACCTTAAATCAATTCCTGGCAACAATGTGCCAAGTGCCGACACTATTCTTCGTGGAATAAAAGAGCTTGCCATCCCAAACACAAGCTATACTTCCAAACAAAACAACACTTATGAATTTAATATCAACCCAAAACTCAATACATTAAATATAAAGTCTTTACTGCTTACCAGACAATTACAAGCAGGTAATTATTATGATTTTGACTATGATAATCAAATCATTGCCACCGAGAAATATGATGCCAAACGTACATACAAAAAACACAAAGGTTATTTACCCGGAATTGCCACCATTGGAAATAAGATAGTTTATATTGAAAACCGAGACGGTAATGCATCTGTAAAATTTGAACAAGCCAGCACCCTAACCAGAGCATATAACCTGTTGAATGATAGCGACATTAGAGTAAATCGCTCAAGAATGGATGCTGGTTCTTATTCTAAGGAAATCATAAAGGTAGTTGCTTCAAACAGTAAATTATTCTACATCAGGGCTAACAAATGTGCGGAGCTATCTAAACAAATTTCTGAGATCAAAGAATGGGAAACGGTAGAGATCAATTACAAAATTTACGAGGTAGCATCAATGCCATTTGCTCAATTTTACGAAGAAGAAAATTATCGTTTGGTAATTATGAGAGAAAAAAGTGATGATAATCAAATAGATATATTTACTGGAGATTCTTTTACATATCGTTCAATCTTAACCAACGACTGGCAAAATACAGAAAAGGACATTATCGGATATTATAACCAAAGGGGTAGCAGTGAGAGGGTTTTTGATGTGATGAACAATGATTTTGGTTGGAAGCACCTTCCATTTTCGTTCATGAATGAAAATGCTGCATTTTTAATCATCATGGCAATGGCCAAAAATTTTTACAATTACTTTGTTGAAAAAGTATCTGCAGTTTTTAATGATATAATGCCAACTACAAGACTTAAACGATTTGTGTTCAGGTTCATATCCGTTGCAGGCAAATGGGTATATACCGGTCGGCAATGGGTGTTGAAACTTTTTACCAATAAGCCATACGAGGTTTTGGTAACCTAAAAACAGTGGCATCCACCAACGATTTTGAGCCCGAACAGGAAAGCTATATCCGGGATTTTACAAAACTATTTTTACATAGCGTTGATATACTGGTGTTTAGCAGATTTTGTTGACTTCTTCATGACAAATCTCCCGACCAATCGAAAATATTTTCGATATGAAATTTCCGCAAAATCCACCAGTCGACCGTCCGACCATGTCAACATAAATTTTTTTGCCGATAATTTGAAAAATTTGACATAAATGCATGGAATATCTCCTGAGAAATGTCCAAATTTGTAGTCAGATTATTTCTTGCGGATTTAAGGACTGATGAAAAAATTGTAAAATAATTTATAAATAGCCACAAAACCTGAGAATACCAGAAAACAAAACAGCAAAGTATTTACATGAAAAAATCCAAATGAAAAAAGATTTGCAAGAGCATGAAACCGGATAATGAATAAGCTATTGCTAAAAAACGGGTCGCTGGTAGCGAATGCCCAATTGTTCATCTGTTGTATATAAACATTAAGTTCAGGGTCCGCTGAATTAATCCCAAAAATTAATTGAAAAAAATGCAATGGATTTGTAGCCAAAG
>JAUXNR010000414.1 GCA_030682755.1 Flavobacterium sp. | reverse complement strand
AAAGCCGTTGCTCTTTCTAACGCATCCGGAGTAACTCCTAAAGCAGCAGCCACCCGCAAACGACCAAATTTATCTTTGTTAGCAATTGGTTTTTGAGTCAGCTTTGTAATATCTCTGAAGGTAATTAAACCAACTAATTTATAGTTTTTGTCAATTACCGGAAGTTTTTCAATTTTGTTTTTTTGCAAAATCCCTTCAGCTTGTTGCAAGGTTGTTCCTTCTTCAGCCGTAATTAAATTTTCGGCGGTCATCACTTCCAGAATGGAACGCGAGTTTATTTTCTCAAAACGCAAATCGCGGTTGGTAACGATTCCTTTAAGTATTCCATTTTCATCCACCACGGGAATTCCGCCAATACTGAACTCACGCATAGCAGCTTTAGCATCACCCACAGTAGCGGTCAGTGGCAAAGTCACCGGATCCAAAATCATACCTGCTTCTGCACGTTTTACTTTACGAACTTTTGCAGCTTGTTGCTCAATGGTCATGTTTTTATGCAAAACACCAATGCCGCCTTCTTGAGCCATGGCAATCGCCATTGAACTTTCAGTAACGGTATCCATCGCAGCCGAAATTATCGGAACGTTAAGGGTAATATTTCTAGAAAATTTGGATTGAATGCTTACTTCGCGTGGTAAAACTTCTGAGTAATTTGGAATCAACAGAACATCGTCATAGGTTAAACCCTCTCCAACGATTTTTGTTTCGTGTGCTTTCATGGTTGCAATTTGTAGTTAAATTGCGTGCAAATATACGCTTTTTTTTGATAGGAAGCAATTGTGTATTTTCGATAGGATTTTGTTTGCTTAGAGGTTAGGAGTCCATCGAAGTACGGGAGCAAAACTGCATTTAAGTGATATTTATTATTTTATTACAACTTTTTTTATTGTTATTTTTGAATCAACTTCAATTTTTAACATATAGGTTCCTCTACAAAGATTGCTTACGTCAATTTTTATTTCATTTTCGTTAATATCTTTTTTAACAACGTTAAAATTTTGCCCTAAAATATTATAAAGTTCTAATTTACTTTCTTGATTCACTCCTTTTATATAAATCTGATCAGTAGCTGGATTAGGATAAATACTAAAATTGTCATCAATACCAAAATGAATATTATTTAAACTATTTTCAATTTCAAATCTACAAACCAAGGCATTTGTATTAGTTGTTTCTATTGATTTAGTTATCCCTACAGCAATAATTTTAGTGTCATTTTGAATTTCAATTTCCCTTCCAGAACTTAATTGTGCATTATTATTGTTTGTTAAAAAAATGCCATTATTAGCAAAGGTGCTATCGAAAGTACCATTTTCATTTAATCTTGTAATATTTAAAAATGTTTGCATGTATGGAAAGGGATAAGATGATGCTCCAATTCCAAGAATTTTATTATCTGATTGAACTTTAACAGCATAAAAATTATCATTTCCATTAAACAAAACATTGAATATTACTATTCCATTAGTACCGAAAGTAGTGTCTAATGTGCCATTAGCATTATATTTTACAAGTATTTGTTTAGAACCTCCAAAACCTCCAGTCCCATTAGAATATTCATAACTACCACTTACTACAATTTTTCCATCATCAAGCAAGTCAAGATCACGAAAATGTGCATATCCAGAATCTCCTATTGGAGTCAAAACAACTCCATTAGTCCCAAAAGCTTGATCCGGCGTACCGTCTTCATTGAATTTGCAAATATGGGCATTATAATAGTTAGCAGGACTGTTAGAAGAGGTCCCAACGGTAATAAATTTATTATTTGGTAGAATCTTTAATGACTCACAAAAATCATAAGTAAAATTAGTTATATCATTAACAATCCCACCATTGCTTCCAAAAGAATTATCAATGCTACCATCATAATTATATCTATTAAAATAATATGAGTATGTGGTTCCGCTATAAAAGTAACTTACTACAATAAATTTTCCATTGTTAAACTCACCAAGTATACCTCTTAGGTTATTAGGTGGTAAGTCAACAAAACCATTATTTCCAAATTGATTATCAAAACCACTAACGGGATTAATTTTAATGAATTTTGGGATTCCATTTATTATACACGATGCTAAAACTTTTCCATCACCGCACTTAATAATAGATCTAAGAAAAGTTTGCCCACTGTAAGTTCCTTCAATCGATATCACACCGTTTGTTCCGAAATTTGTATCTAAATCTCCATTAGATAAAAACTTTGATATAAAAATCCCTCTGTTAATCTGAGAACCATAAAAACTTTCATCACTATTACCAGCAATAATAAACGAATTGTCGTCTAAAGAAATTATATGATTTCCTCTAGTATTTTTATCACCAAGTGTAAAAGTTTTTAAACCTCCATTTCCAAAGCTTGCATCAAGTATTCCATTTTGAGCAAAATTATCTTGAAATAATAAAATACAAAGAATTATTAATATTTTCGATTTCATTTTTCTTATTTATAATTTTCATACAACGTTTTGCCTTTGCGAAGTTAAGTACAAAAAAAACCAAACT
>JAUXNR010000385.1 GCA_030682755.1 Flavobacterium sp. | reverse complement strand
GAACTATCAGATTATTCTGGGCGTAGCACCAATATTCGTTTCTCCAACAATAGTTGATCCCTTTGTACTCTACACAGTCCCCATCAAAAATCATTTTTTCCAACATTGCGTTCCCGCCACCATTAAATATCATGAAAAATTTACCTTACCCTCACTGTTTACCGTCTATGATTCAAATGGGGATTGCTAAACCAAAATGTAACGCATCATTTGGATACCTGATTCACCCTCTCCTTCAATTCCTTCCCCACCTTGAAAAACGGCAGCTTTTTCGGTTTCACGTCAATCTTCACAACGGTCTTAGGATTCCGTCCCGTATACCCTCTTTCATTTGGTGTGCGCCACCCTCTGTCGCTAGTTGTAATATTCTATTTCAAAAGATGTATAGTCCATACCATACAATTTTAAGATTTTTTCGCACCTTATGCATATTGACTTCGCATTTTCATTCGTTTCAAAATATATACTTGTTCCTCTAATTAATTCTGGCATGCGAAGTTCATTTGGATTAAGTGAAAAATATTTATTTTTCCTGCAGCTGCTAATTGATAGGATTTTATCCCTCTCTTGAGGGTGCTTCAGGTAGACAATTTTCAGTACTTTCCGCAAAACGTCTATATACGATTCCGCTTCATATTTCTTTTCTTCAAGATGAAATCCACGAACCTTTTTCCCAGTCAAGTCATCATTTGGTGTGATCAGATTAATGTTAAGTTTTTCCATCAACGGCAGTGCTATCTTTTTTTCCGATGGATTTAATTTTCTGATTATATTTTTTATTCCGTTAACAGTAATTTCTTCTTGATTGCTCATAATACACCTCCAAGATAGAACAAATCAATTATATTTATAAACAGTTAACATGTCACTATCATGAATGATTATTGTGCCACCCTTTGCTTTATCGAGAACCTGCAGAAATCTTTTGGTTTCATGAACAATATTTTGATATTCACGGTTGCCTAAATGTATTTTAATTCCGCCCCCGGGAACTCTCCGGTATTTTCCATTTTCTTCAATTATATTTAACAAATAATCAGAAATCCCTCGTTGACACTGTCTTTTCACTAAATGTTTAGTTTTGTTCATCTTGGGCCTCCTTTCCATCATTCAGGGTTTCAAAAACACTCATGGTTTTTTCTTCTAATAAAGATACGTACTTAT
>JAUXNR010000375.1 GCA_030682755.1 Flavobacterium sp. | reverse complement strand
AAGTCGGTTTTTATTACCCGCAGCTTTGGTTTTGATGACCTTGAGCATTGATTTAAAAGCCATGTTTAAATTGGGCCCAAAAGCTTTAATCATGTTTTTCACGGGAACCATCGGAATTATTATTGGTGGTCCAATTGCTATTCTTATCATTTCTGTTTTTTCTCCGGAAACTGTAGGTGGTGCAGGTCCTGATGCTGTTTGGAGAGGTCTATCAACCTTAGCAGGTAGTTGGATTGGCGGAGGTGCTAACCAAGCGGCCATGCTAGAAATCTTCAAATACAACCAAGAAAAATATGGAGCCATGGTATTAGTTGATATCGTGGTTGCTAATATATGGATGGCTATTTTGTTATTTGGGATTGGCAGAAAAGAACGAATTGACAAATGGTTAAAAGCTGACAACAGTTCTATTGAAGAACTCAAAAATAAAGTTTCGAATTATGCCGCCAGTGTAACCAGAAATCCGAGTCTGACAGATTTTATGATAATTCTGGGTATTGCATTTACTGCCGTTGGTTTATCACATTGGGGAAGTAATTCTATTTCTGATTTTCTAAAAGCTAATTTTGAAGCTGTAAACGACCCCACTTCATTTGTCTCAACCTTTGGCGATCGATTCTTTTGGATGGTAACCTTTGCAACCGCTTTAGGTATATTCTTTTCTTTTACCAAACTCAAACAATATGAAGGTGCAGGAGCCAGCAAAATTGGCAGCGTCTTTATTTATGTTTTGGTGGCTTCAATCGGAATGAAAATGGATTTAGGATCTGTTTTAAGCAATCCCGGTCTCTTGGTAGTAGGTTTAGTTTGGATGGCTATTCACGTTTTATTATTGGTTATTGTTGCCAAAATCATTAAAGCCCCTTTCTTTTTCTTGGCTGTTGGAAGCAAAGCCAACGTGGGTGGTGCGGCTTCAGCTCCAATCATTGCCTCGGCTTTTCATCCTTCACTGGCGAGTGTTGGCGTTTTGTTAGCCGTTTTTGGATATGTAGTAGGAACATACGGTGCGTTACTTTGTGCTTATCTAATGGAAATTTCTTCTCCTTTATAATTTAAAATTCAATTAATTAACAATTTCATGAAACAAACATTTTTCGGTTTATTACTTTTATTAGTAGGTGTATCCTGTGCCGGTGATAAAAATGCAGATGCCAATTTACACCTTTCCGGAACAATCAAAGGGTTAAAAAAAGGAACGCTTTATATTCAAAAATTTTCAGATTCCACTTTAGTCATGATTGATTCTATAGCTATTGACGGTAAATCAACTTTTGAAAGTCACTTAACTATTGATTCGCCCGAAATGCTGTATCTTTATTTAGACAAAGGTGTGACCAATTCCATAGACAACAGTTTATTTGTCTTTGCAGAACCCGGAAACATGACTGTTGAAACCACATTAGAATCTTTTTATAAAAATGCAATTGTAACCGGTTCCAAAAACCATGACTTGTATTTGGAATACAAAAAAATTAACGAACCTTTCATGAACATTAATCTTGACTTAATTCAAAATGAATTAAAAGCAAGTAAACTGGAACAAAAAGCCAAAGTGGACAGCATCATAAAAGAAAAAGAGCTTATGACAAAACGCAGGTATTTGCGAGTAATTAACTTTGCTTTTAACACAAAAGAACATGAAGTATCACCTTATGTACTTTTGTATGATGTTTATGGGGTCAACTTAAAATATTTGGATTCTATAAATAATTCTTATCCGGAGAAAATAAAAACATCAAAGTATGGTAAACTCTTAAAAGAGCTCATCGAAGAGAGACGGAAAGAGGAATCCAATTAATTTAGAATTAAAATAGTATATTTGATCTAGCTAATACAATCAATTTAGAAGTAGTACCTACTTCAATATGGAATTAAGTGAAAATCTTAAACTGTCGTGCAACTGTGTTTTCCTTTTTTAAGGAATAAGTCAGATACATAAAATTGATTTTGTTTGAGCATCACGCAAATGCTTAAACCAAAAACTTTTCATATCTAATGAAAGGTTGTCTGGTTTATTCATTTTAAAAACTTTTTAAATGAAATACTATGACAGCAGAATTTGAAAAAGCCATTGTAAAATATCACGGAAAATTAAACCTACTTCCGTTACCGCTTGTTTCTTGGAATGTTTTCTCAAGCAATGATTTAGAAATCAGCATTTTTAACTCGTTACAAAACAAATGGAAAGATAAAGTAGCTTTTGAAAGTTTACTTTCAACACCCAAAAGAGAAATTGTAATTACCGATGCAAAATTTAAAATTGTTTTTGCTACGCATGGCATTCAACAAATGAACGGCTACCACCCGAATGAAGTATTGGGCAAATCTCCCAAAATGTTTCAAGGTGAATTAACTTCTGAAACTTCAAAAAACAACATTAGAAAAGCTCTGGCTAAAAATCTTCCGTTTAAAGAAGTGATTGTAAACTACAGAAAAGATGGTACAGTGTATCATTGCGAAATTGAAGCCTATCCAAAATTTGACACTTCCGGAAAGTTAGTGCATTATATTGCGTTTGAAAAATTGGCTTCTTAAAAGCAATAGGAGGTTGTAATTTTTACTTTATACTACAATCCCTCACGCAATTCAGTGGTAAGAAACGATTTATCTATTCATCTAAAATTGCAAGTAAATATTAATTTATGAGAAATTTTTGTATTTTAGTGGGAAATAAAGCGAGATAAACCTTTGCCTACACACCTGATTTTGGGTGTATATAAGAAAGTTTATTTCGTTT
>JAUXNR010000373.1 GCA_030682755.1 Flavobacterium sp. | reverse complement strand
TTAATACTCTCTTGGTGAATTGCTTTAAATAATTGAATGATAAAGTCCTCACTCAACCCCTTATGGTTACCGTCATTAATCATTTTATCTAAAATTTCTTGCCACCGTTTATTTTGCAAAATGGCAACATTTTTTTCTTTTTTTAATGACCCAATTTGGTCTGCAATTTTCATTCTGCTTCCTAAAACTTCCAACAATTTAGCATCAAATTCATCTATTTGAGTACGAAGTTTGTTCATTTTTTTAGTATAATCATCGGCCTCATCTGTTTCTTTTCTGACACGCAAATCTTCAAAAATCTGTTTCAAAACCGTTGGCGTAACTTGTTGTGCGGCATCGCTCCATGCATTATCAGGATCAGTGTGTGTTTCAATAATTAACCCATCATAATTCAAATCTAAGGCTTGTTGTGAAACTTCAAAAATCATATCTCTCTTTCCGGTAATATGAGAAGGGTCGCAAATTAAAGGCAAGTCCGGAAACTTATTTTGCAAATCGATTGCAATTTGCCATTCCGGATTATTTCTATATTTTGATTTTTCATACGTTGAAAACCCTCTGTGAATTACGCCTAATTTTTCAATTCCAGCGTTATAAAGTCGTTCTAAACCACCAATCCACAAGGACAAATCTGGATTAACTGGATTTTTTATCAATACAATTTTATCTGTTCCTTTCAAAGCATCTGCAATTTCTTGAACAGCAAAAGGGTTTACCGTTGTTCTGGCCCCAATCCAAAGCACATCAATATCATGTTCTATTGCTAGTTGCACATGATTGGCATTGGCTACTTCTGTTGCCATTAACAATCCTGTTTCTGCTTTGGCTTTTTGCAACCATTTTAAACCAATAGCTCCAACGCCTTCAAAACCACCCGGTCTTGTTCTTGGTTTCCATATTCCAGCTCTAAAAATACTGACATCAGAATTTTTAAGTTCATGAGCTATTTTCAAAACCTGATCTTCTGTTTCTGCACTACAAGGCCCCGCAATTACCAATGGATGTGACAATTGAAAATCAGTGTACCAATTTTTAAGATTCTTGTTATTTTCCATACTTCTTTTTCTGGTGTAAAAATAATTTGTTTTTGATTTGGTTTTAGAATTAATTGGACTTATTTACCACTTTTATATTCGCCTAAAACTTTAAAATGCGTAGTCATTATTTCCAGTAATTTTTTTGCTTTTTCATAATGTTTGTATTTTTCAAATACTACATCAACAAAAAAAGAATACTGAAAAGGTGTTTCAATGATTGGCATGGATTGAATTTTTGTTAGATTCAATTTGCAATTATTCATCACATTTAAAACTGTGGCTAAACTACCTGGCGTGTCATCGAGTTCAAATTTTATGGATGCTTTATTAATTTCTTCTTTTGGCAATTCCTTGTTTAGGGTTTTCAAAACCACAAACCGAGTTTTGTTGCTTTTAATAGTATGAATGGATGAAAAAAGTGTATTCAAATTATATAAAGCTGCCGCGTTCGGGCTTGCCAATGCACCTATTCCTTTCAAATTATGTTGCATGATATTTTTTGCTGCTGCTGCTGTATCACTACTTTCCACCAACTTAATGTGAGGATATTGACTTAAAAAATCTCCACACTGTAATAATGCAATTGGATGTGAATGTATCTCTTTTATATCATTCATTGATTGTCCGTTTAACACCATTAAATCCAGTTGAATATCTAAATAATATTCGCCAATAATGTGCAAATTATTTCGATCAATCAGGGCATAATTTGGAACAATTGAACCCGCAATTGAATTTTCTAAAGCCATAATTCCTTTTTGAGCTTTATTTGAAAGCATCGCTTTTACCACAGCGTCAAAGGAATTACACTCTTCAATTGTGCATTGATTATCAAAATAAGCTTGTGCCACTTGATGGTGAAATGAACCTTTTATACCTTGAATTGCAACTTTTGTTTCCATAGTTATAAATGCAAAAAATCCCGACTCTTTTGGAATCGGGATTTATATTGTTTGTTGAATTAAAAATTTACCTTACATTACACAATACACATCCCGTTCTTCTCCAAAAGAAAAAGTAAAAGAAATTTGTATAATATATTGTGATGTGCGAAATCATTATTACTGATTTAAGTTTTGCTAATATAGCAATTAAATTGAATGCAAAATACTTTTATTAAAAAAAATGAGTTAAATAAAAAACTTTACTTTTGCGTTAAATTTATAGACCATGTCAA
>JAUXNR010000372.1 GCA_030682755.1 Flavobacterium sp. | reverse complement strand
CCCACCTCGGGCATGACCATCTCCTGGACTGGCCTGGCCAAGGGCAACATGGCCGCTGCGGTGCGCATGACTGTGCTGGGGCTGCTGCTGGGTTCGCTGCTGGCACCGCTGTACCTGCAAGCCCTGATGGGCACTGTGGTGTCCGTGCCCCTGGGGCAGGTGTTCGTGCAGATTGCGGTGGTGGTGTTCCTGCCCCTGGTCCTGGGCACCATCACCCAAAGAGTGCTGATGGCACGCCATGGCCATGCCGACTTCAACCACACCATCAAGCCCAGGTTCGCGCCGTTCTCCACACTGGGCGTGCTGGGCATTGTGTTTGTGTCCATGGCCCTGAAGTCCCACGACCTGCTGGCCAACCCCGCCCAGATCGTGGCGCTGCTGCTGCCCCTGCTGGCGCTGTACGGCATCAACTTTGCGCTCAGCACCTGGCTGGCGCGCGCGCTGTTGCCGCGTGGCGACGGCATCGCGCTGGTGTACGGCACCGTCATGCGCAACCTGTCGATCGCGCTGGCCATCGCCATGTCGGTGTTTGGCACACAAGGCGCCGACGTGGGCTTGCTGATTGCACTGGCTTACATCGTGCAAGTGCAGGCAGCGGCCTGGTACGTGAAGCTGACCCCCCGTCTGTTCCCCAGCCCGCCCACGGCCTCACCGCAACTTCAACCGTCATCCCCATGAACACCCCCAACACCCCCTACGACAAGCTGGGTGGCGAGCCCGCCCTGCAGCAACTCACCCGCCGCTTTTATGAGCTGATGGACGAACTGCCCGAGGCCTGGAGCATCCGACAGATGCACCCTGAAAGCCTGGCGGGCAGCCAGCAAAGCCTGTTCGAGTTCCTATCGGGCTGGCTCGGCGGCCCCGACCTGTTTGTGCAGCACCGTGGCCACCCCCGCCTGCGCATGCGCCATGCGCCCTACACCATCAGCCCCACAGCCCGGGACGAGTGGCTGCTGTGCATGCGCCTGGCCCTGACCGAGCAGGTGGCCGACGAGGGCTTTCGCCAGGCGCTGGTGCTGGCCTTTGAGCAAATGGCGCACCACCTGGTCAACGATGCCGGCGGCCACAGCTGTGGACACGGCACGGCAACTGCCGCCACCACAGCGGCAGGGGCAACCCCAGCACAAACGCAGGCAC
>JAUXNR010000367.1 GCA_030682755.1 Flavobacterium sp. | reverse complement strand
TTGACTTCATGAAGTTATTTAAAATTATTTTTTGGCTCCTTTGGCGAATTTGGTTTTATATCCTTGTAACAGGTATAATTCTCATCCTATTCCCGCTATTAGTGATTTCAATTCTGAAAGAAGAATGGTATCCTTTTTTCTTTAAATTGGCTCGTTTTTGGGCCAGAAGTATTTTATTTGGAATGGGTTTTTATGTAAAACTTGAACAGGAACAAGCTTTAGAACCCGGAAAAAGTTATATGTTAGTGGCCAATCACACCTCAATGACAGACATTATGTTAATGCTTAGTGTGGTTAAAAATCCGTTTGTTTTTGTGGGAAAAAAGGAGTTGGTAAAAATTCCTTTGTTCGGTTTTTTCTACAAAAGAACCTGTATTTTAGTGGACAGAAATAATTCCAAAAGCCGATCAGCCGTTTTTGAAAGAGCTCAAAAAAGATTAAACCAAGGATTGAGTATTTGCATTTTCCCGGAAGGTATGGTGCCCGATGACGAAAGTATTTTGTTGGAAGAATTTAAAGACGGAGCATTCCGACTGGCAATTGATCATCAAATTCCAGTTGTTCCAATAACATTTGCAGACAACAAAAAACGATTTTCATATACTTTTTTTAGCGGAAGCCCGGGTATAATGAGAGCAAAAATCCATTCGTTTATAGAAACAAAGGGTTGTACGAATGATGATAAAAAACAGCTGAATGAAAAAACAAGAAATGTGATTTTAAATCAATTGATTGCTTATTTAAAATAAGAAAAGAGCACTGTAGCAGCGTGCTCTTTTCTAAGATTATTACTGATTTTGGGAGAAAAAAGTAATAACGAACGTAACTAAAAACATATTTTGTTAGCTAAAAAGCCAAAATCTATAATTAAAACCGATAGTTTATTCCCGTATACAAACCAATGAAATAAGGTTTAAAATTTCCGGGATTAGTGTTAAAGGTGTTAAGTTGATATTTAAACATGGGCTCAAAATTGGCTTGAAAATTTTTCCAAAACTTATATTCAAACCCAACACCTAAATTAGCACTAAAATGGACAGTGTTAATGTTATTTGCCTCACCAAGGCTTCCTGAAAAACCATCGTTGCTATAAACAGAAATCTCATTATCAGTAAGCAATAAGGTACTTGCACCTCCAATAAAATTAATGCCAAATTTTCTGTTGAGTAATTTATAAGACACCTCTAATGGCATTTCAATGAACCCCATTCGCTGATTCATATAGCCTTGGTTTTTTTCTTGAATTGCATTTTCTGCAAAAGTAGAAGAAGGAGGAGCGGTAGTACTGTGCACCATAATAGGATTACCCACATTAGAATAATTTATGGTTCTAAGCATTGTAGAATTCAATTCTGCATAAAACACAATATCGTTGGTGTTATAACCCAAATTTACTTTACTGATTCCGGTTCGTAAAGAAACTTTTGGACTAATGGCGTATTGAAGTCCAATACCAAAAGCCATATCGTTTTCATAATTTTTTGCATTGGAAGCAAACTCAGCATCAATCGGTGATCCGTTGGAAACAGAATTAAAATAAACAGGGGCAATAAGCGGGCCTATTTGCCACCTGTCTACTTTTGATTCCTTAGAGAAACTCTCTTCTTTTTCTTTTAGCAATTCTTCCAACGTATTAGGTTCTGTTTCTTGCAAAACAAGAGCAGAATCTATTTCTTTATCAAACTCTTTAAAAGAGGATATGTTTTTTGTTTTATTTTCCAACGCTGATTGTTGAACTAAATCATCGGTTGAATTTTCATTTTTCTTTTGTTCAAAGGCAACAACTGATTTTTCTTCTAAAGTGCCATTTTTTTCTTTTATATCAGAAGAAACAGAACGTTTTTCGGTAATCTCATTATCGCTTGGTTTTTCTGTTTGAGCAACACCGTTTTTGGTCTTTTCTATGTTGGTTTTTAAAATATTTTTATCAGAACCCTTACTGCGGTTTTGATTTGTGTTTTGTTTTTGTTTTGCTTCAATATGTTCTTGCGTCAAGGTAGTGATGGAATTTGGATTGGTGATAGAGTTACCTTGATTGTCTTTTTGTCTTGTGCTGTTGTTTTGTTGTGATTCAACTTCCATTTCATTTTGTTCAGACTTAGAAGGAGTTCCCAAAACGATTTCTGTATTTTTGGAGTTTTCATTTTGTTTTAAAACTTCTTGAGCATCCAAAACGATTGGTGTTTTCTCTTCTTCAGTTGAAAAAGGAATCAACAACAATCCACCCAATAACAAGGCAGCAACGCCACCCAATTTCCACCAAAGGGGGACAACTTTTCTTTTTTGATTTGAATCTAATTCAGAAGCTATGTTGTTCCAAATATCGTTACTGGGAGCAGCCTCAAAATCTTTGAGTTTTTCCTGAAACAAACGATCAATATTCTTTTTTTCCATGGTTAGGAATTATATTTTTTATTATCAAACGAATCTGAAAATTCGTCAATTTTTCCTTTTAAAATAATGCGTGCTCTAGCCAGATTTGATTTTGATGTACCTTCACTAATATCGAGCATGGTTGCAATTTCTTTATGTGAATAGCCGTCCAACACATATAAATTAAAAACCAATCGATACCTGTCTGGCAATTCTTGAATGATTTTCATCAGAAAATCCATAGATACTGATTCGTTTTCAATTTCAATTTCAATTTCGTCTGGAATGTTTTCGTTCAAAACTTCTAAAAAACTTACCTGACGGTATTGTTGAAGCGTATGATTAATCATCACTCGCTTTGCCCAACCTTCAAAAGATCCTTTAAAATTAAACTGACTTATTTTATTGAAAATAATAATAAATCCTTCTTGTAAATTATCTTGGGCTTCTTCATAATTACGCGAATATTTTAAGCAAACAGTAAACAGTTTATTGACAAAAAGTCGGTACAACTGTTCTTGTGCTTTTCTATCATCTTTTTGACAATTACGTATTAATTCATCTAATCCCACAAATTGATAAAGTTCATTTAATGATCATTCAACTGGTATTTCAACTTCTTCAAAAATATTATTTCCATTTTCGTCTTTCCCTTTATAAAACCTAAAAACATAAGTGTAAGGAGCCATTTGCATTGGAGAAAAATCAAAACTTTTCACAATTGGTGCTTCGTCCGGATCTGTAGCTACACAATCATTTCGGTCAACAACTATATTTTGCACACCAACGGTTCGAAGTTCATAATAAATGTCGTAATAAAAACCTTCAAAAACATGACAGGTTGTAGGCCTCTTATAAGTTACCTTGATAGGATAAACCTGGCCGGTTTGAACAGTTTCAGGGACTTCAAAACTTTCAACCGGTAAAATCACATAATGATATCTTGGTGAATCATCCGGTGTACATGAAAAGATAAACAATGCGGTTAAAATAAAAAGTATTTTTTTCATAATGCTATTAAATTCTATTTGTTAGATGTATTTGAAAAGAAATGGTTGCGTCAAGATGAAAAAAAACCACGTCTTAACGTGGTTTTTTTATTAAAGGGCCTTCTCTTTTAAAATGTCCTTGATTTTGCCTTCAAGTTCATCAGCTAGTTCCGGGTTATCTTTGATTAAAGATTTTACGGCATCCCTGCCTTGACCTAATTTGGTCTCACCATAACTAAACCATGAACCTGATTTTTTTATGATTTCAAATTCTACGGCTAAATCTAATATTTCTCCGGTTTTTGAAACGCCTTCGCCATACATAATGTCAAATTCGGCAGTTTTGAAGGGTGGAGCAACTTTGTTTTTAACCACTTTTACTTTTGTTCTGTTTCCAATCACATTGTCACCATCTTTAATTTGAGTGGCTCTTCGGATGTCTAACCTCACAGAAGCATAAAATTTTAAGGCGTTTCCACCCGTAGTAGTTTCAGGATTTCCAAACATTACACCAATTTTTTCACGTAATTGATTGATAAAAAACACAGTACAATTTGTTTTGCTTATGGTTGCAGTTAATTTTCTCAATGCTTGTGACATCAAACGGGCATGTAATCCCATTTTAGAATCTCCCATTTCGCCTTCAATCTCGCTTTTTGGTGTTAAGGCCGCAACAGAGTCAATAACAACAATATCAATAGCTCCTGAACGAATCAGATTTTCTGCAATTTCTAAAGCTTGTTCACCGTTATCCGGTTGTGAAATGATTAAATTTTCAATGTCAACACCTAATTTTTCTGCATAATTGCGATCAAAAGCATGCTCTGCATCAATGAATGCCGCAATGCCTCCTGCTTTTTGAGCTTCAGCAATGGCATGAAGCGTAAGGGTTGTTTTACCGGAGGATTCCGGACCATAAATTTCTATAACTCTACCTTTTGGGTAGCCGTTTACACCTAATGCAATGTCGAGACCTAACGAACCCGAAGAAATTACTTCAACTTCTTCAACCGCCTTGTCTCCCATTTTCATCACAGTGCCTTTTCCATAGGTTTTGTCTAGTTTGTCTAAGGTTAACTGAAGGGCTTTTAATTTGGCTTCTTTCTCTGAACTCATAATATAGTGGCTTTAAATTTTAATTTTTTACAACTGTAAAAATACTTTTTTTTTTAATGTAGAAATAAAATATTTATCACAAAAAGAGAATGTTTTACTAAAATCGATTTCTTATTTTTGTATTCATTTTAAAACCTATGCAAAAACTAATTTCCTATCCAATTTCAATACTGTATTATTTATTGTTTGGAACTCTTTTATGCATTTTCCATCCCATTCAATGGATATGTTTAAATGTGTTTGGATATGAAGCTCACAAAAAAAGCGTAGGGTTGTTAAATTTCTTCTTGGTTCGCAATACACACATTTTAGGCACAACATATGATTTTCAAAATAGGGAAATTGTTCCAAAAGGCGTACCTTTGATTATTGTTGCAAACCATCAAAGTTTGTATGATATTCCGGCAATCATTTGGTTCATGCGTAAATGGCATCCGAAATTTATCAGTAAAAAGGAATTGGGAAAAGGAATTCCAAGCGTATCATACAATTTAAGACATGGAGGCTCCGTTTTAATTGATAGAAAAGACCCAAAACAAGCTTTGGCAGCCATAAAAGTGATGGCAGAATATATTGAAGAACACAAAAGGGCAACAGTAATCTTTCCGGAAGGAACACGGAGCAAAACCGGTGTTCCGAAGAAATTCTCTGAAAACGGATTAAAGATTTTACACAAATATGCACCGTCGGCATATATCGTGCCGATATCCATAAATAACTCCTGGAAAATGAGTCGATTTGGTCAATTTCCAATGGGATTGGGAAACCGAATTACATTCACAATTCAAGAGCCTTTCCCAATCAAAGGAGTTCCCTTTGAAGAAGTAATGAAAAGAACAGAAAATGCCGTGGTAAGCGGAATAAAAAATTAAAATTATGTCTATTAAAAACATTCGTTTAGAAGTAATGCAGTTGTTGGAAAAAAAGGTGGATACTTTCATGAACGATTACCTGATTCCTGTTGAAAAAATTTGGCAACCCACCGATTTGTTGCCTAATTCTGAAAAAGAAACTTTTTTTGAAGAAGTAAAAGAACTACGAGAAATCGCTAAAGACTTACCCTATGATTTTTGGGTTGTTTTGGTAGGTGATACCATCACTGAAGAAGCGTTGCCAACCTATGAATCTTGGTTGATGGAAGTGGAAGGCGTTGATAATGAAGAGAGAAACGGTTGGTCAAGATGGATCAGAAGTTGGACCGGAGAAGAAAATCGTCATGGTGATGTATTGAACAAATACTTGTATTTATCAGGTAGAGTGAACATGCGTGAAATTGAAATGACTACACAACATTTAATAAATGATGGTTTTGATATTGGAACAGGCAAAGATCCTTATAAAAACTTTGTGTATACCAGTTTTCAGGAATTGGCGACCTATGTTTCACACAATCGTGTGGCCCAAATGGCCAAAAAATATGGTGACAACAAATTATCTAAAATGTGCAAATTGATTGCAGGAGACGAAATGCGTCACCATCATGCCTACAGTGAATTTGTCAATCAAATATTTAAAGTGGACCCAAGCGAAATGATGTTAGCGTTTCAATATATGATGAAACAAAAAATTGTTATGCCGGCACATTTTCTGCGTGAATCAGGTCAAAAAATAAGTACTGCTTTTGAACAATTTTCTGATTCCGCTCAGCGAATTGGAATCTATACTGCAGCAGATTATGTTGACATCATGCAAAAGCTAATTGATAAATGGGATATTGATAAAATAAACGGATTAACTGATGAAGCCGAAAAAGCCCGTGATTATCTAATGAAATTACCGGCTAGAATGGCCAGAATTTCAGAACGCCTAGTGATTCCTGAAACCGGACATGTGTTTAAATGGGTGGAACCGGCTTTGGTGAGATAAAAAACATCAAGTATATTTTAAATCAATTTTATTGAACCAACCTATTTTCATTTCTGAATGGGAAAAGAATTTTATGGATTACCATGACAATCATTGACAAAACCATCCTTTTTGTAAAACAACAACTCCAGGACGCCGAAGGCGGTCACGACTGGTTTCATATCGAACGGGTTTATAAAAATGCCGTTTTAATTGCTCAAGAAGAAGTTTGTGACGTTACTGTTGTGAAATTAGGAGCGTTATTGCACGATATTGCCGATTCAAAATTTCATGATGGTGATGAAGAAATCGGACCCATTACTGCAAGAAAGTTTTTGGAAAGTGAAAATGTTTCTGAGGAAATAACGGAACATGTGATTCAAATCATTAAAAACATTTCGTTTAAAGGCGGAAATTTTCAAAAACAATTTACCTCAAAAGAATTGGAAATTGTGCAAGATGCAGATAGGTTAGATGCCTTGGGTGCCATCGGTATTGCAAGAGCGTTTAACTACGGAGGCTTTAAAAACAGAGCGTTATACAACCCAAATATTGCTCCAAAACTAAACATGAGCAAAGAAGAATACAAAACAAGTGATTCGCCATCCTTGAATCACTTTTATGAAAAACTCCTGCTTCTAAAAGACAAAATGAATACCGAAACCGGAAAAAAAATAGCCCAAGAACGACACCGTTTTATGGAGATATTTTTGAGTCAGTTTTATGCGGAATGGGAGGGAGAGAAATAACTTCTTATTTTTTGAACTAAAGTGATTACAAACATAATGATGATTTTTTCTTGGTGCATGATTCCAATTGTTTTTAGATTAGACAATTGGCACACAATTCGAATTTTTAAAATGGGATACCTGAGTTTTTGAATGGGATACCCAATGGGATACCTAATTTTAAAAAAACACGACAAGTTAACGAAATTAGATTTCTAAGTAAACAACTACAGAATCTTTGTTAAGTACTGTAAAAACTACCTAAAACAAAAAAATCCAAACTAATTTAATAGTCTGGATTTCTCTAGTTGCTCCCCCTCTTGGGCTCGAACCAATCCCGATAGCTATCTCCCGATAATTATCGGGACTGATTAAAAGTCAGATGTCTATTTATATTTTTCAAGTAGTTTTTCCACTATTTCAGGATACTTTAAAAGGTTTTCAATATATATTTTACTTTTCATTGACTTAATATGCTTTTCAATAGCTAGGGTTTGATTTTTAGAGCCACATTTCAACGAAAAGTATAGCTTCCAATCAGTAGCTCGATACGTATATTTTCTAACTTGGATGTCATTCAGATGAAAATCTAACCGCAAGTCTAAATTAGAAGTATAACCGATATAAAATCGATTCAGTTTTTCTGAGTGTATAATGTAGACTATATGAATGGCGAGTAAAATTTTTTATAAAAAAAAAGCCTAACACATAGTGTTAGGCTTTCTAGCTCCCCCTCTTGGGCTCGAACCAAGGACCCTCTGATTAACAGTCAGATGCTCTAACCACCTGAGCTAAGGAGGAATAACCGTATAGGTTACTATATTTTCAATATTTCAATTTAATCTTTTACCTTTATTTGCTCTAACCTTCCGATTCCTATCGGAAGAGCTAAGGAGGAAGGTGTATAACCTTTTTTGCGAGTGCAAATATAGAGCGAAAAATGTTTTATACAAATAAAAATCGCAAAAAAATGCAGTTTTTTTTTATTAAGTTCCCTTTATCAAATGCCAAATATCATTACCAAACACTAAGGCCATCAAACTCAACAAGATAACAACACCTATCGTTTGTGCCACTTCTAATGTTTTTTCAGTTGGTTTCTTACGAGTAACCAATTCAATGATGATAAACACCGCATGACCACCATCCAATCCCGGAATAGGTAAGATATTTAAAAACGCCAACCACACCGAAAACATCGCTGTAAACGACCAGAAAAATGTCCAATCCCAAGTGGGTTTGAAAATTTTAAACATACGTAACGGCCCGCTCACTTCTTTGTACGCTTCCGTTTTGGTATTGAAAATAATCTTGAATTGTTTTATTTGTCCCGTCAAGGTGGTAATCGTTTTGTTAAAACCTGCCGGAATGGATTCCATAACCGATACGTCTTTTGTCGTAAAAGCATCCTTTATGATCATTTGACTACTGTTAAAACCTAATTTACCGTCAACGGTAGTTTTAGCAGTTAGTGTTAACGGTGCGTTGTCACGGATTAATGAAATGGAAACGGAGTCATTTTTATATTTTGACAATTCAGCTGTAAACTCATCAAAATAGGCTACAGGAGTATCGTTAATACCAATAATCTTATCGCCTTTCACTAAACCTGCTTCTGCAGCCGGCATGCCCGGGATGATGCTGTCAATAATGGTTTCTTCACGTGCATTTAAAAAGTTTTTTCCTTTGCGTTTGATTACATCGCGTTTGCCTTCATCAGACAAATCAAAGGTCAACTCTTTGCCGTCACGTTCCACCGTAATGTTATCTCCAAACAAAATAGATAGCGGTAATTGCTCAAACTTAGGTTGAGGTTTTCCGTCTACTTTTAAAATTTTATCGCCGTTTTGTAATCCTAGTAAATTACCGATTGAATCTACAGCAATACCGTGTTTGATTTTGGAATTGTCTACAAAATTGTCACCGTGATTGATAAACAACATGGCATAAATAATCCAAGCCAAAAAGAAGTTTACGATAACACCCCCTAGGATAATAATTAAACGTTGCCAAGCCGGTTTACTGCGGTATTCCCATGGTTGAGGTTCTTGCTTTAATTGCTCCTTGTCCATGCTCTCATCAATCATTCCGGCAATTTTCACATAACCTCCCATTGGTAACCAACCAATTCCATATTCAGTTTCACCTATTTTTTTCTTGACTAAAGAAAACCAAGGGTCAAAGAAAAGATAGAACTTTTCAATCTTCGTTTTAAAATATTTGGCGGGTATAAAATGCCCTAATTCATGAAGAATAACTAAGAAGGATAAACACAAAATTAATTGTGCTATTTGAATCAATGTTTCCATTTAATTGGGTTAAAATCTAAATTGCCGACAAAAATAAGGTTTTACTACTAATAGTGATGCGTTTAATTGCAACTGATTTACTTTTTTATCACTTTTTTGTGAATTACACCTGCCGATGTGGTGATGGAAACCTGATAAAAACCACTTGAAAGTGAAGCTAAAGAAAAAGAAGGCACTATCGAGGAGCCCACTTGTTGCCCCAAAGCATTATAAATTTCCATTTTTTCAAAAGCTACAAAAGCGGGAAGCTCCAGAGAAAAAGTACCCTTTGTCGGATTAGGATACAATCGAACAGTAACATCAAGGGTCTCAAAATCCAATCCCAAAGTGGCTGTATTATTTTTAGAAATCAAATGCTTGTCTGGGTCAAATACAATTCCCGTTACCGGAAAAGGAACGGAAACCGTAAACAGTTGTCCGTTTTCAGTATGATTTAAAACTGCATCGTGTTGCTCTCCGTTTGCTCCTAAAAAACGAACTGGCACAGGCAACTTAAAAAAGGAAACCGAAGGATGCGATTGCGTTTGAAACACTTGAAGTTCAACATTGGAATTGCCAACGTTTTGTGCCGTGACCGTGTAGGCAGGATAACCTTGATTATAAATCCAATCCGAAAAAAACGCAGCTAAATTTTGACCCGATGCCAATTCTAAATGCGATTGCAAATCAGAAGTTATCGCATAATCAAAAGCCAAATCAGGATCTGCTAAATAATTTTTTACACCTTGAAAAAAAGCTGTATCACCCAATTTCCATCGTAACATGTGCAACACCATAGCTCCTTTGTTGTAACTTAAACGACTACTGAAAATGCGATTCACATTGTTCAAATCACTGTCTTGCAAATACACATAACCGCCAAGTTGCGAGGTGATGTTGTTAATCAAACTGTTTTTCCAACTCACAAAATTAGGAGCACCATCCAAATTTTCTATGACCAATCCTGATAAATACGTGGCAAAACCCTCATTCAACCAAATATCTTTCCAAGTGCCACACGTAATTTTATTGCCAAACCATTGGTGGGCCAACTCGTGAGCAATCAAACCGCGACTGAAATTACCCATAAAAGAAACCGTAGTGTGTTCCATACCGCCACCCCATCCAAATTGAGCGTGACCATATTTTTCATCCGAAAACGGATAGGTTTCAAATAAAGTTTCAAACAAGTTCATAATCGGAAGCGTTTGAGCCAAACTGGTTACGGCAGTAGCATAACTTTCAGGATAAATATAATTGACAACCGGAAACTGATTGGGAGCTGTTCCGGCCGTTTGTGTAAAAATCTGATAATTGGTCACCGCAATAGCTACCAAATACGCCGGAATCGGATAATTGTGTTCAAAATGCGTGGTTTTACTCAAACCGTTTACCACTTGACTTTTCTCCAAACCATTAGAAACGGCCACATATTGCGAAGGAGTGGTCAAATACACATCAATCGATTCAATTTTATCATTCAAATCTTGTTTGCAAGGCCACCAATCTCTCGCTCCATAAGGTTCAGACAAGGTCCATAAAACGGGTGTCCCGGCATGGGTTCCCGTTGCAAAAGCCTGCTCACCTGAAGGCGGAACACCGGCATAACTCACCGCAATGGAGTCTAACGTTCCCGCAACAATAGGTTGAGCCAACGTAACCACCAGTTCATTATTGGCTTGCGTAAAAGCCAAGGAAGTGTTGCCTTTCATCACAGAACCCACTGTCAATTGATGAGCCAAATCCAACGTAATCGTACTCATGTTTTGTTTGGCCACAAAATGTGACGTAACATTTCCACTCACAAAATAAACAGCCGGATCCACGGTCAATTCCAACCGCTGGTACACCATATCATAGTTTTGCGTGTTTTGATTCGTAGCAAAATTCAGGGTTGAAGAAGCTGATTTCATCTCGGCTTGTGCCAATTCCAGAAGTTCAGAATTGGTCTCTTGCGAAAACAAAGCACAACTGGACAAGAAAAATAAAAAGAGTAGGTTTTTGATCATTTTTTTGGAAAATATAATCAAATGTACTGAAAATTAAACAACTCATTCAAGGCCTAATAAAAATTTAAGAATCGTTTAAAGGTTTAAAAGGTTGCAAGTTTAAAAGTTATCTTCTAAACAGATTGTAAAATATAAGCTTTCACAATAGTGGGATAGTTGTTAAACAGTGGTGACTTGTTCGAAAATTAGAAACGTTGTCTTACCAAAAGAAGGGCAGTGGATTTCTTCTTTCAGACCCAATAATCATAACTTGTTTACCTTAAAGCAACTATTCTTTAAAAGTAGGCTTCTGTTTATTCGCAAAAGCGACTAACGACAGCATGACCGGTACTTCAACTAAAACACCTACAACGCAAACTAATGCGGCAGGGCTTTCCAATCCAAATAGGGCAATAGCAACGGCTACGGATAATTCAAAGAAATTACTGGCTCCAATCATGGCGGCAGGGGCACAAACAGCATGTGTTAGATTTAGTTTTTTTCCGGAATACCAAGCTACAAAAAAGATAAAATAGGTTTGAATGATTAAAGGGATAGCTATGAAAACTATAATCAGCGGATTGTTCACAATATTAC
>JAUXNR010000363.1 GCA_030682755.1 Flavobacterium sp. | reverse complement strand
GGAGAAATCTCATTACGTGAAATAGATTATGTGATTTCTCCTTCGTCGAAATGACACAGCTGTGCAATTCTTGTTTCTAACCCAACTTCGCCAAAACAGCATTCAACGTTGTACTCGGACGCATCGCTTTTTCCAGCAACTTGAAATCTGGTTTGTAATAACCACCGATTTCTTGTTTTTTGCCTTGCGAACCTATCAATTCTTCATTGATTTTAGCTTCATTTTCAGTTAATTCTTTAGCGATAGGAGTGAAGAGATTTTTTAATTCTTCATCTTTATTTTGTTCTGCTAAAGCTTGAGCCCAATATAGTGCTAAATAAAAATGCGAACCTCTGTTGTCTATCTGGCCTACTTTTCTTGCTGGCGATTTATCGGTTTCTAAGAATTTTTCTGTCGCTAAATCTAATGTTTCCGAAAGAACCAACGCTTTCGAATTATTTAACGATTGACCCAAATGTTCTAACGAAACACCAAGAGCTAAAAATTCGCCTAATGAATCCCAACGCAAATAACCTTCTTCAATAAATTGTTCCACATGTTTTGGAGCAGAACCACCGGCACCTGTTTCAAACAATCCACCGCCATTCATTAACGGAACGATGGATAACATTTTAGCTGAAGTTCCCACTTCTAAAATCGGGAATAAATCGGTTAAATAATCACGTAAAACATTTCCGGTTACTGAGATGGTATCCAATCCTTTAATAATTCTTTCTAAGGTGAAAGTGGTTGCGTCAACCGGATTTAAAATTTGAATATCCAAACCTTCAGTATCATGGTTTTTTAGGTATGTTTTTACTTTTTCAATTATATTTCTGTCGTGTGCTCTGTTTTCATCCAACCAAAAAACGGCTGGTGTATTGGATAATCTTGCACGGTTTACCGCTAATTTCACCCAGTCTTGAATAGGAGCGTCTTTCACTTGACACATTCTGAAAATATCACCATTTTCAACAGCTTGTTGCATTAAAATTGCTCCGTTTCCATCAACAACTCTAACTTCACCGTAACCACTTATTTGGAACGTTTTGTCGTGTGAACCGTATTCTTCAGCAGCTTGAGCCATCAAACCAACATTGGGAACACTTCCCATGGTTTTTGGATCAAATGCTCCGTGTTTTTTACAAAAATCAATAGTTGCAGTATAAACACCCGCATAACATCTGTCCGGAATAATGGCCTTTGTATCTTGAGGTTTTCCGGCTGCATTCCACATTTGTCCCGAAGTTCTAATCATAGCCGGCATAGAAGCATCTACAATCACATCGGAAGGAACATGAAGATTGGTAATTCCTTTATCCGAATTTACCATTGCAATCGCCGGTCCTTTTGCCATAGCTTCCGTTAAAGCAGCTTCCACTTCAGCTTGTTTTGCGTGTCCTGAAATTTTATCATATACATCACCTAAACCATTTTTGGTGTTTACACCTAATTCTTTGAACAAATCGGCATATTTTTCAAAAACATCTGCAAAGAAAACATCCACAATAGCTCCAAAAATAATGGGGTCTGAAACTTTCATCATGGTTGCTTTCAAGTGAACAGAAAACAAAACACCTTTTGCTTTGGCATCTTCAATTTCATTGGCAATGAATTTTTTCAACGCATTGATATTCATTACTGAACTGTCAATTATTTCACCAGCTTTTAAAGGTGTAGTATCTTTTAAAACTTTTACTGTGCCATCTTTGGCAACAAATTCAATTTTAAATGTTCCTGCTTCTTGAATAGTTACGGATTGTTCGCTTCCGTAAAAGTCACCTTCGTTCATGTGAGCCACGTGCGTTTTAGAATCGGGACTCCAAGCTCCCATACTATGGGGATGTTTTCGAGCATAATTTTTAACCGCTTTCGGAGCACGACGATCGGAGTTTCCTTCGCGTAAAACCGGATTCACAGCAGAGCCTAATACTTTTGCAAATTTTGCTTTGATAGTCTTTTCTTCTTCATTTTGTGGGTTTTCC
>JAUXNR010000360.1 GCA_030682755.1 Flavobacterium sp. | reverse complement strand
GGTTGTCATTCCGACGATAGGAGGGATCCCATCATCTAAGTCACGTAAGAGGGGATGTAACTACTTTTTTTATGTACTATTTTCTTGTTTGGGATTGTCTTTCGTTCTTTTTTTAATTGTTTTTAGTATTCGTATTTACCTTATAACTTGTATGGGGTTATTTTAGCATTAGCGGTGTATTTTTTTAGTTTTATTGTGTACATAAATAGTTTATCGGAACGAAAACTATCGACGAACTGCACAAAAAAACGACCAATGCACTGTTAGTAATTGGTTAACAATTAGTTAATGTATTTTTATTTGAAACCGTAATTTATTCCTTAGTTTTGTTATCGCTAAAATTTTTAATTATGAAAAATAGGTTACTTTTTAGAAAGTCTAAAAGGCTTTTGTTTTTGTGTTTTGTTTTATTAGTTTTACTCAGTTCTAATTCAATTAGTGGACAATTAGCTGTTTGGAATCCTACTTGGAGCGGTACTTCCCCAAGTCCTTTTGCAGCAACTAGTTTAGGTTCTAATGTAGCTAGTGGTTCACTGGCACGAGTTAATTTAACTGGCACTTCTTCTGGTTCAAGGTACAGTTCAAGTAATTGGAGTGCTTCCAATTATTTAACTATTACCATTACTGCAAGTCCAGGATTTGTTTTGAATTTAAATAGTCAAGTGGTTAGTTTAACCATGGGAAGTTCAGGAACTGGACCAAACTTGTACACATTAAGATCTAATGTTGACTCATATTCTTCTTCATTAGGTTCAGCCGTTCCAAGTTGTAGCGGTCATTCTTTAACAAATATTACTCTTCCTTCTACCGGTTATAATGGTTTAACTTCAATAACTTTCAGAATTATTGGTTCCACAACAGGTTGTAGTTCAACCTTTGGAGCTGGAGGAACTGGGGGGCCTAGTGCCATAACTATTAATGGAAATGCTGTTTCTGCAGTTACTTCACCAACTGTGTCTAATGCTTCTGCCACTTTAATAGCAACTACCACTGCTACTTTATCTGGAAATGTAACCAATACAGGAGGAGCTGCCATAACAGCTAACGGTTCCGTATATGCTTTGACAAGTGATGATTCTACTCCTACGATAGGAGAACTTAATGTTACAAACCTATCCACACCTGTACCAGGTTCAGGTACCGGCTCCTTTTCGAATGCTACGGGTGCTGTACTTATGGTTAATAGACAATACAGTTACAATGCTTATGCTACAAATAGCGTAGGTACTTCATACGGTACCGTTGCTACTTTTTATACTTTGGCAGTAACGCCAAATGCACCCACAGTTGGTTCGCCAACAGTTAACAGTTTGACTGTAACTCTTGACACATCAGACGATAATCCTTCTGGAACGCAGTATGCGATTCAAGAAACAGGAGGCGATTATGTACAAGCTGATGGGACTTTGGGAGCTGATGCCGTTTGGAGAACTGAGTCGGAATGGGGTACGGTTATCGTAAACGGATTAGCTTCAAACATAGCCTATACTTTTCAAGTAAAAGCAAGAAATGGCGATGGTGTAGAAACCGATTTTAGTGCGACTGCTTCAGGAACTACTGAAGCCAATCTTAACCCAACAATCGAAGCAGGAACTTTGGCCTCTTTTGGTAGTATTTGTGTTAACAGCAGTGTTATTGAAAGTTTTACTTTTACAGGTTATAATTTAACCAATGCGAATGTTGTAGTTGGGCCGTTATCCGGTTTTACTTTTGCTACTTCTGAAGAGGGGACTTATCAAGCTTCGTTGAGTTTTACTCCGGATGTAAATGGCGAAGTAGCAGAAACTGTTTTTGTACAATTCACACCAACAGCGGAACAAAATTATGATGGCTTCATTTCAATTACAGGAGGTGGTGCTAGTGGTGTAAATGTTTCCGTTATTGCGTCAGGGATTAATACTGCAGTTGTAGTTACCACCGGTGGTAGTTCTTCTATTTCAGCAACTAGTGCTGTTTTGTTGGGTTCTTTTGAGGAAGGATGTTCAACAGTAACTACCTCAGGTGTTCAATATAGTTTAAATGTAGATTTTACAGGAGCCAGTTCTATTGCTTTAGGTGGAACTGCTGCAGCTTTGTCACCTAATACATTATATTATTACCGGGCTTTTGCTACTGATGCCACGGGTACAGTTTATGGTGCTATAGAAGATTTTACAACTTTAAATCTTGCTGCTCCGGTTGCATTAGATGGAGATGAGGAAACCACTACTTCATTTGTTGCAAATTGGGAAGAGGTTAATGGAGCTTC
>JAUXNR010000357.1 GCA_030682755.1 Flavobacterium sp. | reverse complement strand
AAAATCCATAGCTGTTTTTATGGCATCATCAAATGCCACTTGGTCATATAACAAACCGGCAATATCATTAGCATGTGCAGCCCAATCTACCTTTCCGGCTTCCACTTGTAAGACAAAACCGTTTTTGTGGTTTTTCATTCGATTGATGGCTTTTTGAGTCATTTCTGCCAAAGTTGGTACAGAATTACCCAAATCTTTAATGTTTTCTCGGTCAATAGAATAGGGAAGTCCATCATCAAAAAAGACACCTAAAATGGGTTTGTCATCTGAAGCAGCAAGCATCTCACTTCGTGTTTTTGCCACTTGATAGCCTACTTTTTGAAATGCAGCATACATATCTTTTTTATCTTTTCTGGAATTGGCATCAAAATATTGTTGACCGCCCCCCATCATGATATCAAATTTAATGTCTAAATAACTTTCAGCAATATCTGCCTGACTGTTTCGGCTTTTGCTGTTTACACAAAATCCGGCTGGAGTTGCATGCGTAATGGGAACTGTGGTCACACAGCCTGCCATTTTTCCGGCTTTTTTGAATTTTTGCCAAATGGGAAGGTATTCTTCACCATTTACACCAATATTTAATGCTCCGTTTTTTACACGAAAACCACTTCCCCAAGAAGAACTTGCCGCCGCTGAATCGGTTACAATTGAAGATGCAGAAGCCATATCCATCAGAGCACGAGTCACTTTATTTTCACGATAGAGATTCAACCAATTGGAACCTTTTCCGGTCTTTCTGTCTAAATAAATATCAGCCATATTTAAAGTTCCGGAGCTCATTCCGTCACTTACTAAGAAAATGATGTTTTTGGCTTTTTTTCCTTTATTTATAGAGATATCTAGTGGTTGAGCAACACTTGAAAATGGATTAATTAGTGTTGATCCTACAGTGAAAAGTGCTCCGTTTCTAAAAAACTTTCTTCTATTCATGGGGTAAAATTTTTTCAAATATAACTAAAGCAGATGAAGAATTTATAAACTTTAAATTTCCTAACTAAAATTTAATACATAAAAAAAGCCGGAATAGATCCGACTTTTAATTTTGAAATATATAAACTATTAAATGGCCAAACTCTTTTCAAATTCAAAAACTACTTGTCCACGTAAAATGTCTTCCATAGTTTCTCTTTCACGAATTAAATGTCCTTTTCCTTCAAACCACAATACCTCAGCTGGCTTGAATCTTGAATTATAATTGGAAGCCATGGAAAAACAATAGGCTCCTGCATTTCTAAAACACAAAATATCACCTTCAGTAATTTCGTTGATTCTTCGGTTATTGGCAAAAGTGTCTGTTTCACAAATATAGCCCACAATTGAATAAAAACGTTCTTTTCCTTTGGTGTTTGAAATGTTTTCAATTTGATGGTATGACCCGTAAAGCATTGGTCGAATCAAATGGTTGAAGCCACTGTCAACACCGGCAAAAACGGTTGAAGTGGTTTGTTTTACCACATTTACTTTGGCTAAAAAGAAACCTGCTTCACTCACCAAAAATTTACCCGGTTCAAAGGCTAATGTCAAAGGTCTGCCATATTCTTCTTCAAATTTATTGAAGCGTTTGGATAGTTTTTTACCTAATTCTTCAACATTGGTTTCAATATCGTCTTTTTTGTAGGGTACTTTAAATCCGCTTCCAAAATCAATAAAATCTAATGTTTTGAAATGTCTTGCGGTATCAAACAAAATCTCAGCAGCATATAAAAATACTTCAATATCTAAAATATCTGAACCGGTGTGCATGTGAATTCCGTTGATATGCATGTTGGTGTTTTCAACAATACGCAGTAAATGCGGTAATTGATGAATCGAAATCCCGAATTTACTGTCAATATGTCCAACGGAAATATTGGTATTACCACCCGCCATAACATGAGGATTAATACGAATGCAAACAGGAATATGCGGATGTTTGGTTCCAAATTGTTCTAAAATTGATAAATTATCAATATTGATTTGAACACCTAGTTCCGCCACCATTTCTATTTCTTCCAATGAAACACCATTAGGTGTAAAGATGATACGTGATGGTTCAAAACCTGCGGCTAATCCCAATTGCACTTCTTGGTAGGAAACCGTATCTAAACCGGCTCCCATGGTTTTGAACAATTTTAATATGGATATATTCGATAAGGCTTTTACTGCATAATTGATTCGTAAACGTTCTACTTTTGAAAATGAACTGGTCAATCGATTGTATTGCGATTCAATTTTTTCGGCATCGTAAACATATAATGGGCTTCCAAATTCTTCAGATAAACCAAGCAAATCTTTTGTATTCATAGGATGTTTTTTTTTGCAAATGTATAATGAGATTCCTTTCAAAAAAAATCAACTCAACTATAATAACAAAAAATAACAAAATGTTATGATTGCAACTTTGTTTTAAGTTTCAGTTAAATTTTTCAATCATAACCTTTATAAATTCGAGAGAAATTATCATTGAATTGTAAATAAATAATAAAAAAAGGTTAGTGAGTTAGAATTTAGTTTGCTATTTTTGTGGCACTTTTTTAAACAGACAAACGCATTTCATTATGAACATACACGAATACCAAGGAAAAGAAATTTTGGCCAGTTATGGCGTACGAATTCAGAGAGGAATTGTTGCAAACAGTCCGGTTGAAGCAGTTGCAGCAGCCAAACAATTGACTGCAGAAACAGGAACAGGCTGGCATGTAATCAAAGCTCAAGTTCACGCAGGTGGACGCGGAAAAGGTGGTGGAGTGAAGTTGGCAAAAAACTTACAACAAGTTGAAGAAATTGCAGAACAAATAATTGGTATGCAATTGATTACACCACAAACTTCGGCTGAAGGAAAAAAAGTTCATAAGGTATTGATTGCAGAAGATGTATATTATCCGGGTGAAAGTGAAACATCTGAATTTTACATGTCGGTTTTATTGAATCGTGCAACAGGTAGAAATATGATTATGTATTCTACAGAAGGTGGAATGGATATTGAGGAAGTTGCAGAACACACACCACATTTAATTTTTACGGAAGAAATTGATCCAACTGTTGGATTACAAGGATTTCAAGCAAGACGAATTGCTTTCAATTTAGGTCTTTCCGGAAATGCATTTAAAGAAATGGTGAAATTCGTGGATTGTTTATACAATGCTTATATTGGTTCAGATGCTTCGATGTTTGAAATCAACCCTGTGTTGAAAACTTCAGATAACAAAATCATGGCTGTTGATGCAAAAGTAAATATTGATGACAATGCTTTATACCGCCAAACAAAAATCGCTGATATGCGTGATGTTCGTGAAGAAAATCCGATTGAAGTAGAAGCAAAAGAAGTAGGTTTAAATTATGTTGATCTTGACGGAACTGTAGGTTGTATGGTTAACGGTGCCGGATTAGCAATGGCTACAATGGACTTGATTAAATATGCAGGTTACGAACCGGCAAACTTCCTTGACGTTGGAGGAACAGCTGATGCAAAACGTGTGGAAACTGCTTTTAGAATCATCTTGAAAGATCCGGCTGTTGAAGCTATTTTAATCAATATTTTTGGTGGAATTGTTCGTTGTGACCGTGTTGCTCAAGGTGTTGTAGATGCTTATAAAAACATGGGTGACGCTATTAAAGTGCCAATTATCGTTCGTTTGCAAGGAACAAACGCTGAAATTGCAAAAGAATTGATTGACAATTCAGGAATGCCAATTTTATCTGCAGTTCAGTTTCAAGAAGCAGCAGATCAAGTGAAAGCGGCTTTATCAAAATAAGATAAAAGATTAA
>JAUXNR010000356.1 GCA_030682755.1 Flavobacterium sp. | reverse complement strand
AAAAGACATTTAAACAGTTTTTACAGTCTTTAGATATTTTTTCAAATTCAGATTTAATCCAACGTCGGGCTGCTCCGATTCCTCTTGTGTTTGAGACGGTATCACTAAAGGTATTTCTTGTACCGAAGTTGGCTAATGTGTTTATGTCTTTTTCAATTCTTTCAGCGGATACAGCATTAATAATATCATAAATTCGTGAATCCGTTTGAGCATGAAATGAAAAGCCAATCAAAATAAATAGGATGGAGAGTACTGTTTTCATTTTTGTAAAATTTTGGAAAACACTAAAGTACTACACAAAAAAGGATTACCATCCTTTTTCTATTTATTTTACTTATAGAAAGGTTTGAAATTGTTATTATTCAAGAAGTAAGAACAAAAAAACCACGTTTTAAAAACGTGGTCTTTCAAATAATCAAACTAAACTAAAAATTATTAAAAGCAGTAACTGTTTTCAGCTACTAATTTCGTGGTAATTGTTTCTCTTAATCCAACAATGTTTGGCATGTTGGTATATTTGGTAAAGCGACGTAAGCCCATTAACATCATGCGTTGCTCATCACCTTCGGCAAAGGAAATAATACTTTCTTTCCCTTTTTGAGATACTACATCAACGGCTTTATACAAATACAATTTGGCCATTGCAATTTGTTCTTTAGCATGGTCTTCGCCTACTTTTTTGGCTAATTTTTCAGTTCGTAAAACTGTACTTTCAGCAACATAAATTTCAATTAACATATCGGCTGCAGCCATCAATAATTGTTGGTGAGCATCCAAATCCATTCCGTATTTTTGAACGGCAGCTCCGGCAACCATTAAAAACGCTTTTTTCAATTTGCCAACCATTTCTTTTTCTTCCGAAAATAATTCCGAATAATCAGGCGTCTCAAACGATGGAATACCCATTAATTCTTCTTGCACTTTCATAGCCGGACCTAATAAATCCACATGGCCTTTCATGGCTTTTTTGATTAACATTCCCACCGAAAGCATACGGTTAATTTCGTTAGTTCCCTCATAAATTCTGGCAATTCGGGCATCTCTCCAAGCACTTTCCATTGGAGTATCTTCAGAGAATCCCATTCCTCCATAAATTTGGATTCCTTCATCTGCACAGTTTTGAACATCTTCTGAAACGGCTACTTTTAGAATTGAGCATTCGATAGCGAATTCTTCCACACCTTTTAATTCAGCTTCTTGATGCGTTGCACCTTCAGCTTCACGCAATTTAATTCTGTTTTCAATGTCTTTTGCAGCACGATAGGTTGCACTTTCTCCGGCATAAGCCGAAGTAGCCATTTCCGCTAATTTATAACGAATGGCTCCAAATTGAGCGATTGGTGTGTTAAACTGAATTCTTTCGTTGGCATAATTAATAGCGTTGGAAGTCACTCGACGTTGAGCATCCAAACAAGCAGCAGCCAATTTAATTCGACCTACATTCAACGCATTCATAGCAATTTTAAAACCTTCACCACGAGCGGCCAACATATTTTCAACCGGAACTTTGGTGTCTGAAAAGAACACTTGACGAGTAGAAGAGGCACGGATTCCTAATTTATGCTCTTCTTCATTCATTGTGATTCCGTTAGACAGATCATTTTCTACAATGAAACCGGTAATATTTTTATCATCTTCAATACGAGCAAAAACGATGAATACTGAGCAAAATCCTGCATTGGAAATCCACATTTTTTGTCCGGTAATGTTATAATATTTTCCGTCTGCTGACAAAACAGCTTTTGTTTTTCCTGAATTAGCATCAGAACCTGCACCCGGTTCGGTTAAACAATAAGCTCCAAACCATTCACCTGAAGCTAACTTTGGTACGTATTTTTGTTTTTGTTCTTCAGTTCCGTACAAAGTAATTGGCATCGTTCCAATTCCGGTGTGAGCACCAAAAGCGGTTGAAAATGAACCGGTTGCTCCCGAAATGTAATCACACACTAAACAGGTATCAACAAATCCCATTCCCATTCCGCCATAAGCTTCAGGAACGGCAACACTTAAAAAGCCCATTTCTCCGGCTTTACGCATCATTTCTTCTGTAAATGCATAATCTTTTTTTTCAAATCGGTCTTTGTTAGCCCAAATTTCTTTGTCTACAAATTCTTTTACAGAATCACGCATCATGATTTGCTCTTCTGAGAAATCTTCGGGTGTGAATACATTTTCACATTTGGTTTCTTTGACAAGGAATTGCCCTCCTCTGGTTATGTCTTCCATAATTTATATTTTATACTTTTTTGATTTTTTTGCACTCCTGCAAGGTTTTAAAAACCTTGTAGGTTTATTTTGAGTAACACTTCTTTTTAAAATTATTCTAAAATACCCACAAGGCTTTTAAAACCTTCAGGAAGCGTTATAATAATTCAAACACTCCTGCAGAACCCTGACCGGTTCCCACACACATACTCACAATTCCGTATTTACTTCCTCTTGATCTCATCTCATCAAACAACTGAACTGATAGTTTTGCTCCGGTACAACCCAGTGGATGACCTAACGCAATGGCACCACCATTTACGTTTACGATTTCTGGATTTAATCCTAATTCACGAACAACGGCTAACGATTGTGATGCAAAAGCTTCATTCAATTCAATTAAATCAATATCATTTAAAGTCAAACCGGCTTGTTTCAAAGCTTTTGGAATAGCTTTAACCGGACCAATTCCCATGATTCTGGGTTCAACACCAGCTGAGGCGAAATTGACTAATCTTGCGATTGGTTTGATGCCTAATTCGTTTACTAATTCTTCACTCATAATTAATACGAAAGCGGCACCATCACTCATTTGAGATGAATTTCCGGCAGTTACAGAACCATCTGCAGCAAACACCGGTTTTAATTTCGCTAAAGCGGCTGTGTTTGTATCTGCTCTTGGACCTTCGTCTTTTTTTACGACGTAGGATTTTGTTTCTTTTTTACCATTTTCATTGATGAAAGTTTGTTCAACTGTAATCGGAACAATTTGTTTATCAAACTTACCTTCTGCTTGAGCTTTCAAGGCTTTTTGATGCGAATGAAAAGCGAACTCGTCTTGGTCTTCGCGAGACACGTTGAATTGTTTTGCAACGGCTTCGGCGGTTAGACCCATTCCCCAGTAATAATCTTCATTAC
>JAUXNR010000355.1 GCA_030682755.1 Flavobacterium sp. | reverse complement strand
CTAATGACCACAGATTCTCCAATTTAGTGGGTTCAGGAAGCAACGATGCTCCGGCAGACGGACACTTTAGTGTGACCTTCCAAAATTGTTACTGGGCTACTGGATGCAGAGAAAGAATGCCAAGAGCTAGAAATGCACAACTTCATATTTTGAATTGCTACTACAATACCGGTGTGCCAAATGCAAGAGCTTTAGGACTTGGTGGCGGAGTTAATAACACAACGTGTTATGTTGAAAATACAAATTTTTCAGGTATTTCTAATGTATTTACGAATTATCCTAACGATGGTGGAACAGTTTCCTTGTCATTTAACAACAGTATCAATGGAGCTGCAAATATCGGAACCGTTCCCGCACCAACTTATACCTCCACAGTGATCCCGGTTAACGAAGTTATTAGTTATTTGACAGATGCTACTTGTGGTTCAGGAGCTACATTAAATGTAACTGACACAGGCGTAATAACCCCAAACAATTGCACTTTTTTAGGAGTTGCAGAGGTTGAAAATGAAAACAACATACGCTTTTATCCAAGTTTGGTAAAAGAGGTATTGAATATCGGTTTTGTAAATGAAGTATCAGGAAAGGCGGAAGTGACTATATATAATGTAAACGGCCAAGAAGTATATACCTATGCAAAACAAATTACTTCTGATGAACTGATGAGCCTGAGTTTAGAAAAATTAGCCAACGGAATTTATGTATGTAAAATCCAATTAAACGAAAAAGTAGCTTTTAGAAAATTCATCAAACAGTAGTACATTCACCATCACGTATTTGTCATAATTTCTTTTAAAATTATTCAATAAACTAAAAACAAAGCTTAAAAATCACTATTTTATAAAAATTAACGACTATTTTTTTGCTATTACAAAAAATACCATTAATTTTATGCAATCGATTGTATTAAACAATAATTCACAAATTTAAACTACTTAATTATGAAAAGAAAATTACATCTTATCGCTTTTTTAGCTTTCGCTTTTACAACCATTACATCTGCACAAACAAAAGTTTGGGATTTTACAAATCAACAAGCTACTTGGCCTTTGTCTTCAGGAATTGGCACTGAACCAATTATTGTTGATAATTTAGGATTATATCCAATTCCTACAAATACAAATTTTGGAGCTATAACGGCTAATAATTTAACTTTTGCTGATGGATTTGCGGCAACTAGAAGGTTTCAAATGAATGGAGGAGGTTATCCTGCTGGTGACTTTCAACCAATGCCAACACAACGATTTATCTATTTTGGTGTTGCTGGTGCTTGTACTGTAAAAGTATGGTTTAGAACAGGTAGTAATGGTGCTGTAAGAACTTTATATGTTTCAAATGGTTCAGCTGCTGTAGGTTCTATTACTACTAACACTGGTGCTGTAGGGGATTTTGATATTTTAACGGCTAACTATACAGGCGGTTCAGGTGTTTTGTATATTTATGGAGATACAGCTATTAATCTTTATAAAATTGAAGTTACTGGAACAACTGTTAGTACAACATCATCAACATTAAGCGTTGACAATGTGGCTCAAAACAACACGAATGTTTATTCAAACGGAAAGAATGTTTATGTTTCAAATGTATTGACTTCAACTGAGGTAAAAGTGTATAGTATTACTGGAGCTTTAGTAAAATCTTTTACAACAACTTCTGATGTTGATTTCCAATTAAATCAAGGTTTTTATGTAGTAAACTTAAAATCTGCCGAAGGTGAGAAATCAGTTAAAGTGCTATTGAACTAGTACTAGTAGTTTACTTCATTCACACTATTTTTGAGTAGTTAATTGATATTTATATTTTTTGAAAAGTAGCAAACTTAGGTTTGCTGCTTTTTTTTTGATTAAAATGTTAACCCCAAATCGTTTAAAATTATTCTATTGTGTTTGTATATATGAGGAAGGGCATATCATAAACTAACTACTATAGACTTGGTTACAGAATACAAAATCATTTTAAATCTGTGAATCTGTGGCAAAAAAATAGCAGTACAAGCTTAATGAAAGATGAACTGAAAAATAGAATGAGTCACCCAATAAAAAGCATTTTACAATCAGAAAAATTAAAAAACAGATAGAAAAAGTATAGTTGTATAACTAAAACCAGTATGAGACAACCTGTATAGTTATTTTAGGACGGGTCAAGGACAAGTCAAAGCCATAGTGAAGCTATGGATACTCCATAGTTGTGACACTCTAATAAATCACCAAATTGTCAAAGAATCATAAACACAAATCTCACATCTCATCAAGGAAGCAACACAAAACCTTTATTTAAACATTATGGCAGTAAAATAAAAAAAGCTGTTTCAAATAAATGAAACAGCTTATCTTAAAAAATATAATGTAAACCTAACTCTTATTTTTTGATAATTTTTTGGTCAATAACACCGTGATCGGTTTGAACCTTAACCAAATAGATGCCATCACTAAAGTCACTCATGTTTACAACAGTTGTGTTTCCCTCAATGGTTCTAACCAATTGACCCACCAAACTATAGATTGATATTCGTTCAATAGTTTTTCCGTCAGCAATTGAAATATTCAATTCATTAGTTACAGGGTTAGGATAGAATTTAATGTCTGATTTTGTAATTTGATCAACGCTTAGTGTATTAAACTCAGTTTTCATATAGTATAAATTAGCAACACTGTTTTTAGTAATTGCATGATTTCCTGGAGGTATGTTAGGAATAACAATCAAACCATTTGAAGCAGTATAATTTACATTGTCAAGCTTAATAATTCCGCTAAATCCGGGATCAAAAACCAAAGTTAGTGTTGATTCAACAAATGTAGAATAACTGATTACCGTTGAAGATTCAATCTTCAAACGAGCGGTTAAAGTTAGACCGTTATAAGTAGTATTACCTGGTGTTGAATTCATATTGGCTCCGGCAAACGAGTAAAAAGAACTATTTAATACAGATTCTGTAAAATTATGTATTTCATCGCCTTGAGGAACAAAGTCTCCAATAGTAATACTTCCACTTCCAGAAACAGGTGTACCCGTTGAACCTATAGTTGTAATAGTAAAGTCTAAATCTTCTGAGGGAGTTCCGGTAACTGTCACTGTTTTATTACTCATGTTTTTAACAAAACTAATTCCTGCATTAGGTAAACCCGAAACAGTAACGTCTGTAGCAGTACCGCCCCATGTGAAAACCATTGGAGCAATTGCAATACCTTCAGGAACTGTTTGGTCATTATTCGTTGGTATAGCTAAGGTTTGTGGATTAACAACTGCTGGAGCATTTCCTTGAACAAATACCAATGATGATTGATAGTTTGTTAATACCGCTAATAAACCCGGATTAATTGCATAAGAAGTGTCATCTACAGCGTTATTAAAAGTCCAAGTAATATCACCACCTCCAACTCTTCCTGAATATTGCATCACTTTAGTTTTGGCGTCTTCTGGGGAGTCAATCACTAAATTGTTTACATAATGTGTCGGATTGGTATCAAAATTATTATAAGTAGCACCACCTTGTAAGGCGGTTATTGAGCTTGGTATTGTC
The DNA here is from genome assembly GCA_030682755.1 of Flavobacterium sp. Taxonomy (GTDB): domain Bacteria; phylum Bacteroidota; class Bacteroidia; order Flavobacteriales; family Flavobacteriaceae; genus Flavobacterium. The sequence goes on along the minus strand of JAUXNR010000355.1, from coordinate 1,697 downwards.
TGATTTCTTTCCGTAACAACATAAGCATCAAACTGAGTAGGGTGTGTAGATGCATTGTAAGGAATGAAACTTTGCTGACCTATCATAAAGTTATTAAAGGCTTTTATCATCCCGCCATTTTCTCCTGAAAATGTACCCGGTCCATTTAGTATATCAGAACCTTGTTTTGAAATAAGCATGGGATATTTACAATTACGGAAATAATTTCCTTCCATGAAAAGCGAAGAAGCTAATGTTGCTCCGGCTCCGTATTTTGAAATGCCATCATAATAATTGTTATAAATGTGAACCGTATGACTTCTCACGCGAGGATGACGACTATCTGAATGGTCATACCAATTGTGGTGATATGTTAATTCTCTAGCTGTTTCTGTACCGTTACCTAAAAGATTTGATTTTCCGGTATCCCAAAAGTGATTGTATGAAATGGTTACATTACCTGATCTTTTAACATCCAAGGCTCCATCTCCTTTGGCTTGATCTGAAGCACTTCCCGGTAATCCATAAAATAAGTCATTATTGTGAACCCATACATAATCATTATCTTGTTGCAAACCAATGTTATCACCTTCACCTGAATTGGTTAACATAAAACCTAAGTTGCGAATCTCAATATTTGTTCCTTTTTTAATTCTAATTCCCCATCCATTTGCATAAGCATCGGAACCAACTCCCTCAAAAGTGATGGAACCGTTTACATTATTTTTATTTTCAATAACAATATCACCATTATACATATAAGCAAAAGGAGTGATGTTTCCAATCAATCTCACAATCAGCGGACGATTATCATTTCCTTTTTTAAATCCATCTAAAATTGTTTGTAAACCAACACAAGGATTAGTTGTTGCCCCTGTAACAGTTAATGAAATGGTGTTTTTATTTTCATTGGTGATATACAAAATTACTGCATTTGGTTTAACGGTACCGTTAAGGGTATATCCACCTGGAACCTTGCCATTGGCATGTGCAAAACCATTTCTGCTATGAGGTAATACTGTTACACTGCTTGAAACAGTTCCTGTGCCTTCAACGTTTGCAGTAACCGGAGTAACTTTAAATGTATAATTTCCTGCTGCTAATCCAAGGATATCAGCACGAAAATACGAACCATAACTACGAATAAGCTGTGTGTCAATAATTTGATCTGTAAATCCACCACCGGTATAATATACGTTATAACTATCAACACCGTCCACAGGTGTCCAAGTTATGTATGCAGATTCTAACCAACCTGTTTGTTGTGTAATGGTAATAGTCTGTGAACTCATTGAAAATGAAATCAACAAAATTGTTAAATAAGATAAAATTCTTTTCATAAAGATGTATAAATTGATAATAATTATTTTTATGTAATGGATTACACAAAACTATATTATATAAAAATATAAACCAAATTTTTTATGGAATATTAAATTATTCAGTAAATATATTGCAATATTCCTCATTTGATAGGACTTAACAAGATGCTTGAAATGATATTTTAAATAATTCTATTAAAAATTATAAAGAATAAAATGGTTAAAATTAAATTTCAGAATCATCTAATTTGATGTTTTCTGCCTTAAATTTTTCATTTACACAATAAATTTCTAAATAAGTAAACCAAATGTAATATCTTTATTTAATTATTTTTTGCACATAATGAAGTATTAACAGTTATAAATAATACTTTCTTAAATTTTAGGATTATTTTT
>JAUXNR010000336.1 GCA_030682755.1 Flavobacterium sp. | reverse complement strand
GAAATAAATTTTCTTTTCCGAAAAGGTTCACTAAAAACATATAATCGGCTTCTTCACGGAAACCACTTTTGTAGATAATTCCTTTGTCTTTTCCTACGGGTTGAAAACAACAATCGAGGTGCAACGCATTGTCTCGGGCTTCAATTTTTGATTTGACTAAATCGAAATCTTTTACTTTTTTGTGTGGAAATAGTTGTTTGATGTTTTCTACACCTTGCCAATTGGTTCTTGCGGTGATGTAATCTTTATAATCTGATCCTTTATAGGTTCCAATGAAAATATAATCATTCCACAACATGACATCTCCGCCTTCAATATGCACTTCTTCCGGTGGACGAACTACTTTTTTTGGATCGATGTGATCAATAACATATTGAATGGCATCGAGTTCTTTTTCTCTATCGGGAAGAATGTTTGCTTTGATGAAAACATCATCAATTACAAAACCGATATCACGGCTGAAAATTTGGTTATAATTTGGAATAATATCCGGTCTGAAAACTTCTACATCATATTTTTTAAACACTTGGTTGAAGGCTTCCATTTCTTGAATCATGTCAGATTCTATGGGATATGTTCCTGCTAAAATATGTTCAAGTGATTTTGGGTCATAGGCTTCTTCGGCAGTTGGAGTTGGTCCGTTGCTTACTGCAGTTCCTAAGACCACGGCCCTTAATCGGGAAGTTTCGTTTTGTATGTGTAATGGTAACATAAAGTCGCTTTTGGCTTTTGACAAAGATAAAAAAAGGCTTTCCAAAAGCAATATATTTGTGGTATTAATAATTTATGAAACTATATTTTAAAGATTTGATAAAATAAGAAAGCCTTCTTGTTACAGAAGGCTTTGAAAGCAGCTCTTTATATTTATCGGTTATCAACCGATTTAAACTCACGTAATGGATGACCTACATAAACTTGTCTCGGTCTTCCGATTGGTTCTTTATTCACACGCATTTCTTTCCATTGAGCGATCCAACCCGGTAAACGACCAATGGCGAACATTACAGTAAACATTTCGGTTGGGATTCCTAAGGCTCTGTAAATAATACCGGAATAAAAATCAACATTTGGATATAAGTTTCTTGCTTTGAAATACTCATCTTCTAAAGCTACTTTTTCTAATTGTTTAGCAATGTCTAATAACGGATCATCAACTCCTAGAGCGGTTAACACATCGTCTGCCGCTTTTTTAATAATGGTAGCACGAGGGTCAAAGTTTTTATACACTCTGTGACCAAAGCCCATCAAACGGAACGGATCATCTTTATCTTTTGCTTTAAGTACAAACTTTGCAACATCACCACCGTTTTTATGAATTTCTTCTAACATTTCTAAAACAGCTTGGTTTGCTCCACCGTGAAGTGGCCCCCAAAGTGCAGAAACACCTGATGCAATTGAAGCAAATAATCCTGCATGAGAAGAACCTACAATTCGTACTGTTGAAGTGGAACAGTTTTGTTCATGATCTGCATGCAGTATAAACAATTTATCCAGAGCTTTTACAACAATTGGATCTATTTTATAAGGTCCTGTTGGCAACTCATACATCAAGTGCATGAAATTTTCAACATATCCTTTTGTATTATCATAATAATTTAATGGATACCCCATTGATTTACGGAAAGTCCAAGTGGCGATAACCAAAAATTTACCCATGGTTTTACACACCGCTTCATACATTTCTTTTTCGTTGTGCGGATTAACCGATTTCGGATTGAAAGCCGTTAATGCACTTGTCAAAGAAGCTAAAACGCCCATCGGGTGTGCTGTTTTTGGAAACCCATCAATGATGTTTTTCATTTCTTCATTGACCAAGGTATATTTGCGGATACCATTTTCAAATTTCTCTAATTCCGCTTTTGTTGGTAATTCTCCGAAAATAAGCAAATAAGAAACTTCCAAAAAGTTTGCTTTTGACGCTAAATCTTCAATCGAATATCCTCGGTAACGAAGGATTCCTTCTTCACCATCTAAGAAAGTAATTTCACTTTTACAAGAACCTGAGTTTTTATATCCCGGATCTAATGTAATGGCACCGGTTAAGGCACGTAATTGCTCGATGTCGATAGCGGCTTCATTTTCACTTCCAACTATAATTGGAAACTCATATTCTTTGCCATCGAACTTTAATATTGCAGTTTTTGACATGATTTTGTATGTAATTTGTATGTATAAACAATGTTTGTTGCGAAATTACGGAATTTTAGAGGAATGTTAAAATTTTATCTCTATCGTTTTCGTTAAATTTAGTATAAATGTTGTAAAGTTTATATACATCAAAATTAAAAACAAAAAACGCACAGATATTATCCGTGCGTCTTTCAACTTCAAAATCCAAAATAACTGACTAATTCTTTATCACTTTTTCTATCATACTACCTGAATCTGTAGAAATCTTAAGAAAATAAATTCCACTTGATCTGGCAGTCATGTTTAATTCTACAGAAAGGTCGTTCACAAATAGTGTTTGAAGCAACCTTCCTCCTATATCATATAATTCAATAGTTTTAATTGTTTTGTCTTTACTTGAAATTGTAACCCAATCGTTCACTGAATTTGGATAAACAGAAACAGATGTTCCCCAATCAGGATTATTTATACTTAATGCTACAAATAAAGTTTCTGCTTCATTTGTTTCAATAGGGAAATTATAATCAAAATAAATATTAGCCATTTTTGAAACAAAATCACCTTCTTGCAGATTTTCTTTAGATTTAATTTTTAACAGAATATTTCCATGTCCACCTGAATCTAATTGAATATTTTGAAATATAAATTCAATTTTATTTCCCGTTCTTCTCACTGTTGCATTATGAGAAGCCGAAAGCATTTGAAGTGAATTTATGTTGTATTGTGTTGCATCAATTTCTGTTTTTACCACAATATTTTCAGCGGGAGCGTTTCCGGTATTTTCAAATCGAATCATATAATGCAAATAGTCTCCAATAGAACTTGGCGGTGCTAAATCACCTTGAAGACAAGTAATATCATTTGGATCATATGAACCTACAACAGATTGATTAAAAACAAATGTATTATCTATTACATTGATGTCTCCTGTTTGTGGAGAAATAACCGATGTAAATGTCAAAACATCATCAATATTCACCGGATTGTTCGCATCTGTTGGTGCATTAATTAAGAAGGTTACCAAAATACTTCTCGATTCAAACGGCATCAGATTAGCATAATCCCATTGTAAACCACCTGTAGCCTGAGCAGAAGGCACTACTGAAGTGGAAATCAAACTCATTAAATTATGATTGTAAAAGAAATTCAAACCATAATTTTGTGACATTACTTGATTTCCTTTGTTTTTGTAAACTATTTTGTAAACGGCTTCAAAACCGGGTCGAGCAGGGATAACCGGAGCTATTACAACTTCCAAATCGGGATGCACACCATTGGCCGAAACACAAAAGTTTTGAGTTATTGTGGAATTATCAATAGTCATGACAGGAACTTCAGCAGGCGAAGGTGTTACATTAAAAATTAAAGGGTTTTCTAAATTGGGAGTTAAGCCGTAAACACCAGTATTTGAAGTAAACAAATTATATACTCCTAAACCATTTGAATAGACAGATGAATTAGTTGAAATACCGTCTATGTTTACTTCTAATCCAAAATAATTTGCATATGGGTCTGAGGTATCACAACCATTATTATTAAAATCATATTGAATGGTTCCTGTGATGGTGTTGTAATTTCCGCCGGGATTGAATGAACAATAGGTATTGACGTTTGGATTTGGTGTTGTGGAGAAATAATTAAACACATCAAATTCATCAACGCAGATATATTGTTGCGTTTCGCTTAAATTGGATGTCATTAAATCAATATTGGAATTGATAAATCCGTTTTTAAGAATTATGTGAGTTAAATTAATATTATTATTTAGAGCAATATCAAGAACATTAGCGTTTGGTAAATTATTAGGCTCTATTTGAAATGCTATTCCAGATAAATCAACGTGAGTAAGATTATTATTTTGGGCTTTTACCCTATAAAGAAAAGGCAAATTTGATAATTCCATATTTGTTAATTGGTTAAACCCTAATTCAAGTGTTCTAAACAAACCTTTATCATGAAGTTGAAACTCTGTAAGGTTATTATAAGAAGCGGTTACAGATTGAATTTGTTCATTATTCTCAACATTCAAACTTGTCAGTTGATTATTTCTTACAACTAAAAATTTAAGATTAGTACATTGACTAACATTTATATTTGTTAATTGATTATAACTACAATTAAGAATCTCTAAAACCTCAGAATTGTTTAAATTAATACTCGTTAAAACATTATTTGAAGCATGAAAACTAAATAGATTAGGACAAACCGTTAAATCTACATTTGTGAGTTGATTGTAATCACATTTTAAATATACCAAATTATAAAATGCCTCAAGTCCTTGTAAACTTTGAATCCCTCCATTAGTCCCAGTATTTCCTGAAACATTTAAATAAATTATTGATTGAGCTTCAGAATATTGAATTTCACCATCATTATTTGTATCAATTTTTGAATAAACATTCCATGTCTCTGAATTATTCGGATTAACAACAGATGCTGTAGTATTTGTAATGTTAGCTGCTATTAACTTTGCTTTAAAATTCACATCAGGAATAAAAACAATTCCATCCTCAGCTACTATTAAATCAAAGCTTGTTATTGAAAAACAACCTGTATTCATATCTTCTACTCTACTATAAATTGTTTGAGGATTGGTAATATTTGTAAAAGCAGTGGCAGAAACTATCATTGATGAACCTGAAATTGCATCTGCTTGTGTTACATAATAACTAACAAAAACTGATGAATTCCCATTAATTAAAAAAGCATTTTGTGATGATAAATTAAAAGTTGCTGCTCCAACAAAAGGAGATTGATAGATAACTAAATTAGGTGGTTGTACAATTGCTGGCGGAACACTTACAATCAAATCAAAATTTGTAATCGCAAAATTTGTTGGGTTTGCATTTTCTAAAACTCTAACAAATATTGTTTGCGGATTTGAACTATTAATGTATGCCGCAGGATTTACAATTGGAGCCATCTCATTTTGAGCATCTGCCAGAGAAGTGTAAAAAGTTATTGAATAAAGTGATGGATTTAAACCGTTCAAGATTTCAGGAATAGTCACTGTTAAATCAAAGGCTTCAAATCCATCACTG
>JAUXNR010000335.1 GCA_030682755.1 Flavobacterium sp. | reverse complement strand
CAAAGTTGTTACTACAACCCCTATACTTCTCAAGTAGTTCTTTCAACAAATATTTTCTATTATCAAGGCTTAATAAACGATAACAGAACATTATCAAAAGAGAGCCAACTCTAATTTATCACTGCATTTATTAACTCTTGCTTTGGTCAAATACAACTTGAGATTCATTCAAACAATAGAGAAGGCACAAGAAAATTGGAGGGTGACCACCTAGATATGGTTAAGGTTATTGATATAAAAAAGGTTTCTCAAATTGAAGCAGAATCAGTTGTGTCCGCATTTGAAAGGCTAAATAATTTAAATGTTACAGTAAGCGGAGCCGAAGGATTAACATCACCAAGAAGGCAATTGGACGAAGAGATTGCCAAAATTATTTTTTCTAAGGACAACTTAGGATTTAATTCGAGCACTGAAATGACAAACTTCTTTGAACTCTTTTTAGCTGACTTAGTAGAAGACAGAAGACTATGAAAAAAAATAAAATTAAAGTTATAGGTTTATTTTCAGGATGCGGTGGTTTAGATTTAGGATTTAAACAGGCAGGCTATGATTTAATATGGGCGAATGATATTTTGAAAGATGCTTGTGATACATATAGATTGAATATCGGAGACCATATAGTAAATGAAGATATTACAAAATTTGATTTAAACACAATACCAAATGCAGACATTATAATTGGCGGTCCTCCTTGTCAAGGGTTTTCAGGAATTGGCAAAAGAGACCCTAATGATAATAGATCAGCCTTAGTTTATTCTTACCTAGATGTTGTAGATAAAGTTCAACCGAAAATATTCCTTTTTGAGAATGTTACAGGTATTAAATCTTCCAAAGCAGCTAATGGCTCAAAAGTAATAGACAACTTAAAACAAGCATTTGAGGACATCGGTTATCATATCAATATTTACACACTTAACGCAGCCGACTACGGTGTGCCACAAAGAAGAAAAAGAGTATTTATAATTGGCAATAAAGTAGGAGTTGATATTTCAGCACCACCACAAACCCATTTTGAGAACAAAGAGGGAAAGAGAAAATGGATTTCTTCTTTTGAAGCAATCTCTGATTTGGATTCACCGACAGAAAACGGAGAAACTAAATATAAACACCAGCCGAAAAATGAATATCAGACCTTAATGCGAAAAAAAGCTGACAAAACAACTTTACATATAGTTCCATATTCAAGTCCAACAGACAAAGAAATAATTAGCCACGTCAAACCAGGAGGCAATTATATGGACATCCCAGATAGTGTTTCAACAAAAAGGATTATGTATTTCAAAAGTACAGGAGGTAGAACTACTACTTATGGAAGGCTTGACCCAGAAAAACCAAATTATACGATAAACACGCATTTTAACCGCCCAAATATTGGGTGTAATATACATTATGAAGAAGACAGAATGATTACAATTCGAGAAGGATTGAGATTTCAGTCATTCCCTGATGATTTTCAACTGATTTCAAAAACTCAAAGAAATTATTATGTACAAGTTGGAAATGCTGTTCCTCCTTTACTATCAAAAGCTTGGGCTGAACATTTATTAACTTATTTAGTAGATATTCCCTCTCCAAAAGTCGTAAACATTGCCAAGTCTTACGAAAGCCAACCGCACAAGCCAAAACTTGTCAAAGAGTATGTCTTTGCCAATACAGAAAACGATACCGAATGAAAGAACACCGAAGCAATAATAGTCAGAATTTGGTTGTGTGCGGATCACGAACAATGAAACCTCAGCTGAACAAATTGTTATAATTCAAACTTTTAGGGTTTTAGTATAGCTATTTAGGGGATTTTAAATCCTCTTTTATACATCTCTCCTTTTTATTATTTATATCTTTGATTTATAATCAATTAAAATTTAAAATTATGGCACTTAAACCCGGACCAAAAAGAATAGCTGACTCCACAGGAAAACCAGATAGACGACAACGAGATAATAAAGACACACCTGGCAATACACCGTCATTAAAGCCACCTGTTCCGAAGAAGAAATGATAACTGATGAAGATGCTGTGAGGTATCTTTTTTTTATGAATAAAACTAATTTATTCTTCTTTTCGTTTTTGCATAGTTAAATTTTGGAATTGCATAGTGAAATAAAATTTAGTTTTTTATTTTGATCAAAATTTTAATGTAAAAGGTTTGGAATGGTATCACATTATAGGGTTTATAGTTGCTAGCATCATTGGAGCTTTTATCCGGGATTATGTTTATAAGAATAAATATAAGTGGCGGAATGATAGCTGGAAAAGTAGGAAGAAATAGAGATGCGAAGGTATCTTCTTTTGTTTTAAAGGAAATTGAAAAACGATTATTTATACGTATTGATAATGTTGTGTAAACGGGTTACCTTGGTTTTTTTTTTAAAATATTTTATCTGAATGCGGAAAGCCGTAAAATAGTTTCATTTTATCAAATCAAAATTATTTTAATTATTCTAAAACTGTTTTAATAATCCTATTCCAAACTGTTTGCCGTTATAAAAGGGAGCTATAGTTGACATACTATTTTTTTTCTTTAGACTTAAAAATTTTGTCCTGAATCCAGGGATTAATCCAATAGGCAACTTTTGTGCTTAAAATTCCAATTCCCGCACCAGCCGCTACATCCGTAAGCCAGTGCTTGTCGTTATAAATTCTGAATGCTCCGGTTCCGACAGCTACAATATATCCCGAAATGCCATACCAAACTGAAACATCTTTATATTCCTGCCAAAGAAATTCTGCTCCTGCAAAGGCTGTGGCTGTATGCCCGGATGGAAAAGAATTAAACCCGCTGCCATCAGGTCTTTCAACTTTTGTTATCGATTTTAAACTTAGAACAGAAGCCGACATAAGCAAATAAGAAGTTCCTAAAATAATAGTTCTGTCTTTAAGATTGTGCTTGCCTTTTATGCCTAAAGCATTTAAGCCATAAACAGATACTGCTTGAACATATTGTGAGAAATCGTCGATGGTTATTTTCTCATCAATGTCTTCATTTATTTCTTCTTTTATTTCAGTATTAAAGAGTTTTAATTGATCACTTTCAATACCAACTACTCCATAACCAATTAAAACCGTTGGAATAATTAGTTGTTTGAATTTGAAGTTATGCGTGTCATCCTTTTTTTGAATAGTGTCTGTAACTATTTGCTTCTCCTGTTCGCTTATTTTTTGGGCTTGAGCATTAAGTGTATTGATACTTAAAAATAGAAATAAAATGGTTTTAAACATGGTAAATAATTTAAAGGTTACGCGTAGTTTTATACCATTATGATTTCATTGTTAAGATTAGAATTCCACCTATAATCATTAATCCACCTAACGCTATTCGCCAAGTAAATTGTTCGTTTAGAAAGATAAAAGAAAGTAAAAGTGTAATGATTATACTTCCTTTATCTATCAATGCTACTTCGGAAACTGTACCAATTTTTATTGCACTGTAATAAAATATCCAAGAAATGGCTGTTGTTACTGCCGAAACACCAAGTAACAGAACATCTTTTTTGGTAAGATTTGAAAAATCTTTATAGCTGTTAAAAACAATAATGTTCAGCCAAATAAACACAAATACGAATGAAGTTCTAATAGCTAAACCTGTATCTGCTACTACATTTTTTAAACCCGCTTTAGCAACCACTGATGTCAAACCTGCAAAAACCATCGATATTAAAGCAAAAATTTGATACTGTTTCATATCTTATCCATTTAAAGTTTAGTTTGTTAAAACTTCTAATCCGTTTTTTATTATTATAACTTGAATTTTATTGGTTTTTAAGTTATAATATTCACCATCAATTTGTGCATCTAAAGATATTTTGTCTAGTATTTCAATACTAATCTTCTCTACCAAGGCATTTTGTGATTTTTTGAACTTTTCAATTTTATTTGATATTACACGCATACCTAAAGTTAGTTTGTCAAAAAAGTTTAATTTGGAAACTAGAACTAAATCTAATAAACCATCATTTAAAATCGCTTTGGGTGTTAAGCTCATTCCATAACCCATTTCGTTTGAATTAGAAATAAAAAGCAAGAATGAATTTGTGTTGATAATCTGATTATTAAATGAAAGTATAGTTTTCATCGGTTTAAATTGAATGCTTGAAGCTATTGAAGCTCGAATATAAGAAGTTAAAGTTCTCTGATTATAATTATCGTATTTCTTTATAATCAATGCATCAATGCCAATACCCATGTTGCTAAAAAAATAAAGATCATTTGCTTTTCCAACATCAATGAATTTCGTTTTGCCATTTCGAATAATTTCACTTGCTTGTTCTAACTCTTTTGGAATATTTAGGTTTGATGCTAAACCATTTCCTGATCCAACTGGGATAATGCCTAATTTAATTTTGGTATTTATTAAGCTAGATGCAACTTCGCTTATTGTTCCATCACCACCACAGGCAACAATATAATCTGGATTTTTAGCAATGACACTTTTTGTTAAAATCAATGCATGTTTTTTGTAATTTGAATAATCAACCTCAATTTTGAATTCTTTGTCAGAAAAATATTTTTTCAAAACTGTTTTGGTTAGATTATGCTTTCCATCCCCTGATATTGGATTGATTATAAAATGGATATATTTCATCAGCCTTACTTGGATAAAAGAATTTTTTTCATTTCATTTATTATTTCTTCTTGTGATGTTCCGTTTTTGTCAAATCCAATACTTTCATTTCCATATGGTTCATATTTTGTTTTAAAACTACCACTTAATATACCTATTGTAGCTGTTTTTGAAGAAACAGATAGATGCATAATTCCGCTATCTGCTCCAATGAAAATGGCTGTGTTTGAAATTAATGAAGCTATTTCACGAATATCTTTACTGTAGAATGTTTTTGCTTTAAAACCAATTTGCGAAACATTTTCGATTGGTAATACTTCTAAAATGTTATACATTGGAAAATTTATTTTAAGAAGCTCATAAAATTGATTCCACCAAAGTTGTGGTAACATTTTATCACCAGTTGCAAATGTGAAAATTGTAATTGTCTTGTTTGAATTATTGAATATTTCATATAATATTTGCTTCCCAAATTCAATTTCAACCTCATCTAATTTTAAATCCAATGTAGGATATCCATTAATTTGAATGAATTCATTATTAATGAAGTTTCTTAAAGCAATTACTGGCTTAATAGCTATATGTTTTGATTTTTTTTCCTCTTCTACATTACAATATTTAATAGGTTGATATAAACCTATAATTTTATATTTTGCTCTAGCCAAACTAGTCGCTATTCTTCCTGATGATGAATAATCATCAATATTTAAAACTAAATCATATCTATTGGATAATAATTTAATCCATACCATAAAATAGTTCAAAAGATTATCAAAAGGTTTTTTAGGTAGTTTGATATGCTTATTGATTGAATTGTAATTTTTAAATACTATTTCAGATAAATTTCCTTTTACAAATAAATCGATAGAAGGATTTGAAAATATACTTTCTATTTCCTTAATTACCGGTGTAACTAAAAGCAAATTACCTAATCTGTGGTTTGGTCTTACTATTAAAATTTTTATGGATTTATCATTAAATTTAAAAATACTAAAATCTCCCTTGCTTGATTTTCCGATATTTGAAGTAAGCTTTCGCATGATACTCCTTCTAATTTTATTTACATTGTCCGGTACTCTCATAGTTTACTTTAACAATTTATGTGTAAATAGATAATCAGCTGTTTGGTACCAGGAAATTGTTTCATTTAGAAAACTCATCTCTAATGGAATAGTATTTAGACTATTATCTAGTTTATTCCATTTGTAAAAATTTTGCTTTTTTTGGTCGGATAAAACCATTACTTGGTCTTTCTTCATTAGGACTAATTTTCTATAAGTTCCTAATAAAACTCGCTCTTCGAACGTTGAAGCTAAAATGTTATTACCGAAGAAATCACTTTCATAATTCCAGTGAAGTAATGAGAAGAATGTTGGAAAAATATCAATTTGTGAACATTGCTTTTTAATTTTTTGATTTTGATATTCTGGAAGATTGACAATGAATGCAGGAATATGATAATTAGCCACATCAATTTCATCCTTTCCGGCACTACTGGCACAATGGTCTGCAATGATTATAAAAACCGTATTTTTGAACCATGGTTTGTTTTTTGCTTTTTCAAACATTTTTTTCAAGGCATAATCGGTATATTTAACTGCACCCTCACGACCAGTTCCTGATGGAATATCAATTGCATTATCTGGATAAGTATAGGGTCTGTGATTAGAAGTTGTCATTACGAAATTGAAAAAAGGTTTATTGCTATTGTAATGTTCATCAGCCACCTTCAGCATTTTAGAATAAATGTCATCATCACATATTCCCCATGCGTTTTCAAACGTTACTTCATCATCATTAATATTATTTCTTGTAGTCTTAATTTTATCACTTAATACACTTCCACGACCTCGATCATATATTGTAAATCCGTTTCCTCCAAAATAAGCGTTCATATTATCAAAATAGCCATCTCCACCATAAAAGAAATTAGAGTTATATCCTTTGCTTTTGAAAACATTTGAAACAGTAAATAGATTTTGATTTTCGGGACGTTTCACAATGCTTTGTCCCGGTGTTGGCGGAATGCAAAGTGTAACAGCTTCCATGCCACGAACAGTTCTCGTGCCTGTTGCGTATAGGTTATCAAAAAAGATACTTTTTTGTGCTAAACTGTCTAAAAAAGGTGTGATATTTTTTTCATTTCCAAATTCTTTCATGAAGCTTCCACTTAAACTTTCAACTAAAATAAAAACTACATTTTTGTGTGGTTCGTCATTTTTTGTTGTGTCTAAAATGGTTCTATGTATGGAAAGGTTGTTGTTTTTGAAACGGCTATTTTCTTCTTTTAATTTGTTTCGCACAATTGTAAAAGCTTTGTCATTATCTATTGAAGTATAAAATTCATCGTACTTCATTTGGTTGTTTCTAAAAGCAGCAAAAAAGGAATAGATTCCCGATTTTGAAATTTCTGCATTGTATCGATTACTTGACCATTCAGCTTGGTTATTGGTAATAAATAAAGTAAAGAATAAACAAGAAGTAAAAGCAGTTGCTAAAACCACTAATCGCTGTTTTAAAGAAGCTTTTTGAGTAAACGTATTTTGGAAATATTTTCGTTTGTAGAAAATAAATAAAATTAAAAAGGTACTAATCAGCACACCTGAAATCAGTAAGGGTAAGGGGTACGATTGCTCAATGTTTGCTACGACTTCATGTGTGTAAATTAAATAATCAACGGCAATAAAATTGAATCGTGTTTTAAATTCATCCCAAAAAGTGATTTCAGCAAAAAAAACAAAAACTAATATAAAAATGGTTAAAAAAGTAAAAAACCAAATGAGTATTTTATCTACCCAAGAATTAATCCATTTGTTTGGAAAGATTGTATAATAGATAATTGCAGGAAATGCAATAAAACTAACGGTTCCAAAATCAAAAAACAATCCAGTTAAGAGTGTTCCTAATAGGGTGAATAGATTGAACGAAACTTCATCATATTGCCAGATAAAAAAGGTTACTCGAACTAGTTGAGAAACGATAAGAAACCATGTTATAAATGAGTATAAAACAGAAAATCTGCTTGGATAAATCAATTTTTGGAATTTCATTTTTGTCAAATTAAAAGACAAAATTGAAAACCAATTTTGTAGAAATATTGAATTTTGAGATAAAGCATAGATATAATGATATTAAAGTATTTAAGTTCACGACTCATCGTTAAATACTCTATATTTTTTCTTGTTTTAATACTAAAAGGCTTGACCAATTCCGAAGTAAAACAAGCTATCTTCTTTTGAACGTCCATAGTCAAATGATAAAATTGTGGATTGATTCCAAGCAATTCTTAATCCACCTCCATAAGATGTTTTTATATTTTTAAAGTTTAAGTTTTGCCAACGGTCTCTAACTGTTCCAGCATCAAAGAAAGGTGCAACTCCAAAGGCAAATCTTTGCTTACCAATTTTTGTTTCTGCAAGTCTAACCCTCAATTCAACATTCGTAAACCACATAGACCTTGCTAGAAATCTATTGGCTCTGTAGCCCCGCAATGATTGTCTTCCTCCTAATGCGTTGATACTTCCTTCTGGACTCCATTGGTCTTGAAATTCAAAAAAAGGTGCGTTATTTCCAAAAATATTGCCTAAACCAAATCGTGCTGCTAAAACTGTACGTTTACCAACAGGTATTTTTTGATAGACACGTCCTTGAATGAATAATTTGTTAAAATCGAATTGAGAACCTATGTATTTACTTGAATATTCATTCGCTACTTCAAAATAATATCCTTTCGTTGGATCGGGCTCAAAATCTCTTGTGTCAAAAATCAATGCTGTTTGAATTATTGACACCCAACCACCGTCAACCCCTGAAATTAAACCGTCTTCAAAATCTCGTCTTAAAAGTGAAATACCGTTTGGTGCAGTAGTATTTTGTCCGGTAATTGGGTCGATTGCTTCTGCTTCCATACCTTCAAAAGTGGCATAACTAAAATGTTGAATTTCATAACCGCCCATTATACGCCACTTCCCATTTCCAATTGCATAATCTGCTTTCAGGTTGAGCATATATTCTGTTTCTCTAAATCGATTTGATAACGCATCTGTTACAAAATCAGCTTCGCCAACTCCGCCAGGTCTTACTATTTTTCTTGCTCTGTCAAATGCTTCATAGGTTGAAAAAGTTGTGTTTTCGTCAGATGGTAAGCGAAGCTGTCCAAGAGTAGCTTCTGTTAACCCGAAATATAAATTGGCTGGATTTTGTTGTGCTTTAAAATCAATTTTAAATCTCCAACGTGTTCCTTTATAATAAGGAATATCAAGTGAGAGAGCCAATTCTCTTGCATTAGATGTATAGTAAGCCGCATTTGCTTTTAGTTTTGCTAAATAGGGAGTATATGGAAATAAAGGGTTTTCACGATTTCCATTCCAATAGGTATTTGTTCTTAAACCAAAGCCAAAGCCTGTTACTGGGTCAGATGAAAAATCAGGTAATCCTGTAAAAAAAGTACCTTCTCGCTTTTTAGAAAGGTCATCATCCGACATTCGTTTTGATTTTATAAATGAAAGAGTGTCTTTTTCTTGAGCTTTTACGATTGTAATTGAGAATAAAAAGAGTAAGGGTGTAATTAAATGCTTCATGAATTGGATTTCTTTTTTAAGTTATCTTGCAAAATTCAGAAGCAATTTTGAAGTAATTTTGAATTTTTAACCTAGATGGTATCAAACAGAAGTTAAAATTGTTTTAAAAATTATAAATTACTACATTATCAAATTGCCATAAATTTGTTTAATATTAGTTTATCTTACTATTGCTAAAGGAAGATTTATAATACGTTTTATTTCCAT
>JAUXNR010000326.1 GCA_030682755.1 Flavobacterium sp. | reverse complement strand
AAGCCTTTGCAATTGTTCATAGATATAAAGTAATAAGAACAGATTTTCCAAATTATAATCAAAAGCATGTATTGTTGATACAAACTTGTCCGGAGTTTTTTAAAGATGACTTTTTTCAAAAGAACACTATTTATGAAATTGACGTATCAACCAATAGTGGAGTAACTTTCGATTATGTAATATATAATAATTATGATGAAGTTGATTTGCCAATTTTTTGGGTAGAGGATATAGTAAAGAAAAAGTAATAACTTCGTACAATAGTTAGGGTTTAGTTCGGCTTGCAAAGCCAACAATGAAAATCCTGTTGAACGGAGATGGTTGGGTTTGCGGCGAAGTCAGGAGACATTCGCCGAGCTGTGTGCTAGAAAGGAGACTTAGGGTAGCGAGGAGGAAACGGGTCTTATGCAGCTTATAGGTCTCAAGCCTACAAAACGTTTTAGTTCACCCGTTTCCCTTTCGGAAAAACAATAATTTATTTGATATGCAAACTAAAGGCAAAACGTTGTAGCTAATTTGAAAAATAAGACGAGTGAGTAAAAAGACTTTAATATGGATAGTAAGTGTATGGGTAATTCTGACTATTGTGAATTACTACGTTGTACCATACTTCATTGTTGCACTCGAATGGATAGTTATTTCCGTGGTTCTTTTAATATGGACAATTGGACAAATAATTAAACTGATTAAGGAAAGAAAGAATTTAACCCGACAAAGAATTATATCAGTATCAGTCATTTTGACTTTATTCCTGTTAACCTTTTTTCGACAACCTGTAAATCAAATTATTGAGAAAGCAGATTGGCACATATTCTACAACAAAAGAACAGATGTAGTTGAACAAGTTAAGAGTGGTGAATTAAAGCCAAATGTGAGTTGGAATGGTTGGGTTTGTGAATTACCGTACGAATTTCCAGTAATATCAAATGGCGGAAATGATATTGGAATTTCCAAAAATGATAGCACGAATGAAGTAACTGTTACATTTTGGGTTTTTAGGAATTTCTTTAGTGCACCTTCAACTCATTTTGTATACACTAATCGACCAGAAGACATTAAACATTACAATGAGCTTATAGAACGAAATCCTGATGAAAATTGGAAAATCGAAGAAAATTGGTACAGAACATTTCACGAATGAATAAATAAAAACTGGCTACAACAGCGTATATAACTTATGGTAGGGAAAGTGGTAAATTCAAGCTTTGGCATTTAAGTAAGTTTTGTGCAAGCCAACAAGAAAGTACTTCGAAACCGCCACAAGTCATATACGCGACACGTTAGAGGCAATTTTTCAAAAACTGCAATGAGATCAACACTTTACATACTAACTTTATTCTTTTTATTTAGCTGTAAAAGTTCTAAAGTGAATTTGGTATTTACTAAAGTGAATACAAAAGTTGAGTACTATCAAAATGGAAAAATAAAAAGTGTAACGAACACGGATATTTTAACGGGTTTAAGAATTGGCTTTTGGAATGAATTTTATGAAAATGGACAATTAAAAGAGTCTGGAAATTACAAGTTGGATTCATATAAACAATGCTGTACTGCTGGATTATGTGATGAATTTTATAGTTATAAATTTGGAGAATGGCTTTATTATCACCAAAATGGAAAACTCAAAGCGAAAGGTATTTATAAAATTGGAACAAAGAACCGAAATACAAGTTGTGAAGGCGGTGCAGAAATTAATTTTGGATTTGTAACTGATAATTGGAAATTTTACGATGAGAATGGAAATGAAATAAAGCCAAACTCTAATGAAATTAACGAAATAGAAAAAAGTAGCTACATAACCGAATGGGATTTATTGCGGAAATAAAACCTGCCACCAATAACTAGCGTTTGGTTGGGCTTGCAAAGCCAACAATGAAACTCCTTTTGAACGGAGTTGGTTGGGTTTGCGGCGAAGTCAGTCCCGATAGCTATCGGGATTCGCAGAGCAAAGTGCACACTTAGGAGATCGGGGTTTTTAATTAAAGGGAATATTCTAAGATTCTGTTCAAGATGAATGATGAGGAATTTGATAAGTACTTAGACTATAAAAATTTTTACGAAACGAAATAAAAAAACTAAGCATGGGTGAATGGTAGGTGTTTATTTATTAACTTTATGACTTAACCAACACAGCGAAACCATAATCAAACACGTTGTGAAACATTTTAAACGAACATTATGAGAAGGTTTTTAATTCTATTTTTAATAATTCCTCTTTTGTCAATGACAATTGGAAATGACAGAGCAAAATTCATTGGAGAATGGATTGGAGAAGACAATAAAGAAGTTGGATATCTGAATTTTGACTCGGAAGGTTATGCTTTTTTTAAAATTGAGGGAGAAATTTTTGGAGGTAAAGAATTTATTTTCGACGGAAAAAAAGGAAAAATGACGTATGAAATTAATAGTAAAACAAACCCTATACAAGTGGACTTAATAGTTACGAAACTTGAAAGTGGTGAACAGAAAAAACTACTTTGTATTGCTGAATTTATTGATAATGACACTATGAAGTTTGCCTTATCGTTTGAGGAAAAAAGGCCGACTGAATTTGATTCTTATAACTCAATTATATTTAAACGTGAAAAATAAAAACGTTTTACAACAATATATATCCGTAATTACGGCGGATACGACTGCGTAAGAATCAACTCGGAATTGCTAACGTTTGTACTAAACCGAAAATTAAAGCATATTAACCCGTTAATGATGGGTGTACTCAATTTCATAAACAAAAAAAACTATTATGACTTTGGCGGAGTATGCAGCTTTTTATGTGACCAAATTTATTGAATTATTCACAAAAAAAAGATCAAAAGTTTAACGTTTTTTATTTGCTTAAACCATAGTTATCGGGGGGTAAAAACTTGTATACATTTGAGGATATTTATTAGTTATACCGTATTTTAAGACTCACATTGACAAAAAAATACATATAAAATGGCAACACAAATTTGCCCGAATTGCAAAGAGGACTCATTTATTTGGACAACCGATGAAGATGTAAACGGAATCAAATATACAACATGGAGTTGTTTATGTGGTTATTTAGCCTACGAAGATGAATCTTTAGAAAAGCATTGTACCTATTGCAAAACTTTTACCGAAATGAGATTAGAAGATAACGAAAAAAAATATTGGTGGTGTAGCAATTGCAATAAAATAGAAGTTATTGAACTGAAAAAATAAACCCGCTATCGGTAGTGTTCCTTT
>JAUXNR010000324.1 GCA_030682755.1 Flavobacterium sp. | reverse complement strand
ATGCAGAAATCGATGCAATTTGATTTGGTGCAACGTCTGTATAATGCACACTTGACGGATCAACAACCGGGAAATCACCTTCTTCACGAGCAATTACTTTATCGGCTGAAATTTTACCGTCAGCTGACATTTCAATATTCGCCTGAGCAATTAATTTACCTTCTTCTTCTTCTGCACTTAAGTAGATAGGTTCAGAAACTAAATCAACTTTTCCGTTTGATACTTTACGATAAGGTGTTTCAATGAATCCCATACCGTTTACTTTAGCATAAACTCCTAAAGAAGAAATCAAACCGATGTTTGGCCCCTCAGGTGTTTCAATCGGACATAAACGCCCGTAATGCGTGTAGTGAACGTCACGAACCTCAAATCCGGCTCTTTCTCTCGAAAGACCACCTGGTCCAAGTGCAGATAATCTTCTTTTGTGTGTTAACTCAGCCAATGGATTGGTTTGATCCATAAACTGTGACAACTGGTTGGTTCCAAAGAAAGAATTGATAACCGATGATAATGTTTTCGCATTAATCAAATCGATTGGTGTAAACACCTCGTTATCTCTAACATTCATTCGCTCTCTAATGGTTCTGGCCATACGAGCCAAACCAACACCAAACTGCTGTGAAAGTTGTTCACCAACAGTTCTTACACGTCTGTTTGATAAGTGATCAATATCATCAATCTCTGCTTTAGAGTTAATCAATTCAATCAAATATTTTACAATAGTGATGATATCTTCTTTAGTCAAAACTTGTTTATCTATAGAAATATCTAATCCTAATTTTTTGTTCATTCTGTAACGACCAACTTCACCTAAGTTATAGCGTTGATCTGAGAAGAACAATTTATCGATAATGCCACGAGCTGTTTCTTCATCAGGCGGTTCTGCATTACGCAACTGACGGTAAATGTGCTCAACAGCTTCTTTTTCTGAATTGGTTGGGTCTTTTTGTAACGTGTTGTGGATAATCGCATAATCTGCTTGATTATTATCTTCTTTATGTAACAAAATAGACTTCACATTAGAGTCAATGATTTCCTCAACATTAT
>JAUXNR010000312.1 GCA_030682755.1 Flavobacterium sp. | reverse complement strand
CAAATGCAGGTGCAAGAACAAAAGCTTCTGCAATTATACACGGACTTTTATTGATGATAAGTGTATTGACAATTGCAGCGTTTTTAAATAAAATCCCATTAGCAACTTTAGCTGCTATTTTATTATTAATTGGATATAAATTAGCCAAACCAAGCATGTTTAAGCATTTTTGGGAAAAAGGAAAATACCAATTCATTCCTTTTATAGCCACAGTATTGGCTGTAGTATTTTTGGATTTATTGAAAGGGGTCGCGTTAGGGATGTTGATTAGTATTTATTTTGTTCTTAGAGGAAATTACAAAAGAGCCTATTTATTTAGAAAAGAAGAATACCATGACGGAGATGAAATTCATATTGATTTGGCACAAGAAGTTTCTTTTTTAAATAAAGCAGCCATCAAAAATACATTAAATAATATTCCTGAAAATTCTAGAGTAATAATTAATGCTTCAGATACTGTATATATTGCTCATGATGTATTAGATTTAATTCAAGAATTTAAAACCATTCGAGCAAAAGAGGACAATATTAAAGTAAAATTAGTTGGTTTTAAAAAGGCCTATAATTTAGATAATACCGATGATGGTCAACATGTAAAAATGACCGCAAAAAAAGCAAAAGACGAAATTAATTTAAACTAAGCAGAAAGTAAATTAATTATAAAATAACAAACATAGACTAGAGTAGTATGAAAACATTAACAAAAGAAATGCAAGATGCGATCTCTCCTTCAATGGCGTTAACACTATTAGAGGAGGGAAACAAAAGATTTGTAAACAACTTAAAAGCCAATAGAAACCTTTTACAACAAGCCAATGAAACATCAGACGGTCAACATCCGTTTGCAGTAATTCTAAGCTGCATCGACAGTAGAACATCGGCCGAATTGATATTCGACCAAGGACTTGGAGATATTTTTAGCGTGCGTATTGCCGGGAATGTTATCAATGAAGATATTTTAGGCAGCATGGAGTTTGCTTGTAAAGTAGCAGGTTCAAAAATTATTGTGGTGTTAGGACATACCAAATGTGGTGCTGTAAAAGGAGCATGTGACCATGTTGAAATGGGAAATCTTACAGCGTTGCTTACTAAAATCAGACCGGCTGTTGATGATGAATTGGATACAAAAGAAAATAGAAATTCTAAAAATTCAGATTTTGTAGAAAATGTAGCCTCGATAAATGTAAAAAGAAGCGTAAAATCAATAATGGAAAGAAGTACAATCTTAAAAGAAATGATTGAAAGCGGACAAATTGGTATTATTGGAGGAATGCATGACATTACAACAGGAGAAGTAGTATACTACCCTGAAACAAAGTTCATTGCTTCTTAAAAATTTAAGAAGAAGGAATACAATCAAAAAGTTTATTAGAAAGCCACTTTTTATGTGGCTTTTTTAGTGATCTAAATTTTCGTTAATGACAGGCTATGATAAAAAACAAATTATATTTGTTTCCTGTCACAGAATACAGTTTCAAGAAAAATTAATGTAAACCAAATAGCTAATAAAATGAGCGAGTTTTATAAAAAAATACTAGACAACAATAAAAATTGGGTAGATAGTAAATTGAAATTAGACCCAGATTTTTTCAAAGATTTATCCAAAGGTCAAAACCCACCATTATTATGGATTGGCTGTTCCGACAGTCGTGTACCTGCAAATGAAATTATTGGAGCAAATCCGGGCGAAGTTTTCGTGCACCGTAATATTGCAAACATGGTGATTCATTCCGACATGAACATGTTGAGCGTACTGGATTACGCCGTAAATGCTTTAAAAGTAAAACACGTAATTGTTTGTGGTCATTACGGCTGTGGTGGCGTAAAAGCCGCAATGGGAAATAGTTCAATTGGAATTATTGATAATTGGATCAGACACATCAAAGACGTGTACCGATTCAACCAAGCAGAACTGGATGCAATTGAAAATGAAGAGGAACGTTTCAATAAGTTTGTAGAACTAAACGTAAAAGAACAAGTTTTTGATTTAGCAAAAACATCCATCGTGCAGTCCGCTTGGAAATCAGGTCAAGATTTAACCATCCACGGTTGGGTGTACGGACTAAATTCAGGTTATGTCACTGATTTGGGTGTAAACTTCAAGAATAACGATGAGTTAGATGACGTTTATCAACTGAAGTTTTAACAACAGAAAGCCACTTTAACAAGTGGTTTTTTTAATTGTCCAAATTCTCATTAAATGTCGAAGGCAACAACTGAGGTATAAATTTAATTAACAACGGCAACAGAATACTACCGCCCGGTAATAAAAAAATAGTTAAAGAAGGAATGGTTTTACAAACATCCAACAACTGCTTTTTCATTCTCTTTTTTTCCATCGAATCCAATTCCCTATGCGTTGAAGCAGCCAACAAAATGACAAGTTCCTTACTTTCTGATAATTCTTTTTGAAGGCGTCTTTTATTTCTGGTAATTAAAAGAATCACATTTTGTGTAGCCTGATCATAAAAATGCTTAATAGGATTTGAATAATTAAAATAAGGAATGTTTTTCTTGTTTTCTCTGATAAAGGAATCAATTTCAACATAACTCTCTTTTACAAATTCAGGTTTCAAATCAAATAACCGACCAATTGCATTTAGAATAATGATTTCCTTTTCGTCAAGAATTTCATCATTCCAAAGTGACATACCTACCAAATCCATTATGTAAAATTTTTCTAAATCACGCTGAATAAACTTGAAATCTAGTTTGTTTAAATTGTCAATTTTACAATTCGAAAATTTAGTATAGCGAACCGAACTCTCAAATAACCTAATCAACAAATCATCATATTGCGTTTTCGTAATTTTATTTTTAAGAGCAAGAGAAACAATGCTGATTATGATTTCTTCAATTTTTTGAATGTAATTTTTGGACAAGCCACCATGAATAAGATAATTTTGAAATGCCAAAACATCAACAAACAAGAGAGCATTGGTGACTAGGTGTGAAAAATTTTTATTTATGATGTTGTCATTGGTCTGAACTCTTTCATTGATTATTTTTTCCAATCGAATGGAATTCACTTCATTCGGAAGAATTTTCCTGATGAAAGAAAAATTTTCAGGATGCAAAACATCATAAAATTGTAATAAGGTTTGTATAAATGCATTCGAATCAGAATCCTTAGTGACAATTTCATAGATACCAAAAAGACTGTCAAATAAAACTACTTTTGAAATTTCTTCAGAAGTCCAGCCTTTAAACGATAATTCATGCTTAGTTTCCAAAAAAACAACATGTCCATATATAAAACCTGTTTTCCGTAATTTATAATAAAAGAGCCTATCGTCAGTGGCAGACAATACTCTAGGCAAGTAATACTTACTCAAAAACTTATCGATCCAACCTTGTGCAGAAGGATTTATCATGTTAAGTTTAAATTAGAAACCGTGGTTATTTAAAATAAGAAAAAGTATCATGGTTTTCAATTTTTAATAAAGTTTCATAAATGAGCTTTATTACATTTTCAACATCATCCTTGTGAACCATTTCCACCGTGGT
>JAUXNR010000311.1 GCA_030682755.1 Flavobacterium sp. | reverse complement strand
GAAACCGTAATTGTACTAACTAGATTACTGGCCAAATTATAAGATTGTGGTATCTGTATTTGAACCAAATATTGAACCGTTTCTCCAACAGCCAAAACAGGCAAACTGGTAAACATACCTCCTACACCACCACTGCCGTTTGGCCCGGACCATGACATGTTCGTGATTCCTCCGGGAATATTACTCGAAATGTTTACATTTATAGCATCACTGGGACCCTGATTGGTAATGGTCATCACATACGTAACAGTAGTACCCAAAACATATTGTGCTTGATTATTTGTATTGGTAGTCACCAAATTAGCCAATGGATTAGGCGTATTGGTATCGATACAATCCGCACAAGCCGGGTTTGGATCTGGTGTTGCACTCGTAACTTCAACCATATAAACCAAATTAGCGGATTGATCAAAATTACTTGGGATAGGAACCACAATTTGATAGGTAACCACTTGACCGTTTGTCATCGTGGCAATAGTATCAGACAAATCTCCGGTACCATTAGAACCATTACTACCTGTCCAAGTAACCAATAAAGGATCAAGACCTGCCGGTACAGCACTGGCTACCACAACATTAGTAGCACTATTTGGCCCTTGATTGGTAACCGTAATAGTATAAGTTGTAGTTTGACCTGCAGTATACGTGGCAACACCGTCACTTATAACCGTGACAATATCTGCTTGAGCAAATACATTGAAACCACTAAGCAGGAAAATAAAAAATAGTAAAATTCTTTTCATAGAAGCAAAATTTTATTCGTAATTCAGTTGTTTGTTATATTTTAAACAATAAATAATGTTTTGTTAATTATTAATTAAAGAACCAAATATAAATAATTTAAGAGGTCAACTTTGTTAAATTTGCAAAAAAATACAAATTACATGACAAATGTTATAATTAAACAAACTCAAAATCCAAACATAACAAAATTTGAATTTTCTGATTTAAATTTTAAAAATATAAATTACGAATTCAAAAATATTGACGAAGCAACCAACAGCCCGTTGGCAAAGCAGTTATTTTATTTGCCTTTTGTAAAAACCGTTTACATTTCCGGAAACTTTATCGCCATCGAAAAATTTAGCATTGTGGAATGGGACGACGTAAAAGAAGAAGTGGCAGCACAAATTGAAAAATTCGTTAACAACGGTGGTGTTGTTATTGAAGAAACAGCCGAAACCTCTAAAAAAACACTTATTTCAATTTATTCTGAAAGCACCCCAAACCCCAATGTGATGAAATTTGTGGCCAACAAACTATTGTCACAAAAAACAGCGGAATTCAAATCCATTGACGACACTTTAGCATCGCCTTTAGCCAAAGAACTTTTCAATTTTCCGTACATCAAAGAGGTTTTTTTAGATGAAAATTACATTTCCGTTACCAAATTCAACACCTATGAATGGCTGGAAATAACCAACGACATTCGCAGTTTTATCAAATCGTTTATTGAAAACGGCGGCATGGTTATAAACGAGTCCTTACTAACCGAAACTGCTCAACAGGAAAAACAGGAATTGGTAAATTTTGACACCTTAGACGCTACCTCACAACAAATCATAAACATCATTGAAGAATATGTAAAACCGGCCGTACAAGCAGATGGCGGTAACATCTTATTTGATTCCTATAACGAAACGGACAAACGCGTTAAAGTAATCCTTCAAGGAGCCTGCAGCGGTTGTCCTTCTTCCACCTTCACGCTGAAAAACGGCATCGAAAACATGCTCAAACAAATGCTTAACGATGAAGCTATTGTGGTGGAAGCCCTCAATGGTTAAAAAAACGATAAACATCATTTAAACTCCTTA
>JAUXNR010000301.1 GCA_030682755.1 Flavobacterium sp. | reverse complement strand
TGGAATCGACAGATGAAACGATGTAAAAGATATTTCATAAAGCAGAATTTTGGGACAAACATAAGGAAACTGTAATAAGTGGTCGCCAGCGATTAATGCTTAATAAGCTCCTGGATGGTTTTGACGGAAAACTCAAATCATCGAAATGGGCGAAAATAGCAAAATGTTCGGCAGACACCGCACTTCGTGATATACAGGATTTGATTAAGAAAGGAATTCTTCGGAAAGAAACTGCAGGTGGAAGAAGTACAAATTATGAACTAAATTTATAAATGAAATAATACAAAAATAGGAAAGCCCGGCAGGATGGCTCATATGCAATTGCAGTTCCTCAGCTCACGGATCGGGAGCTTTTGTTTTTCTTTTTTTTATCGGTCTCGCGACAGAACATCAACTGCCTACGTTGCCGGTAATCCTCTTTCTTTCACCTTTAAATCCAAATTAAATTTCACCATATTATCCCTACACAATAAAATATTTTTTATCTTTGAGTAAACAAATTAAAATAAGTCTTTGCATATGAGGCTATTTTTTTTGCATACAACTGTTTCAGCTATTATTTGTAAAGTTTACCATCAAAGGCCGCAATTTAAACAATTCAAAATCCGTCTGACCGGACGGGCAGGAATGCAGCATATTTTGGCTAATCGGTATGATTATAAACAAGAATTTAATACAAAAATATAATGAAGAAATACACGCAATTGGCGGGTATATAATTGTTGTGGCCAATTAACGAAGAGACAACCAACCAATATTTTTGCGAAAAGATTTGAATCTTGTTCCATTATTCGTTAACTTTGCCGAATGGAACGAAAAAGAAACCTTATTTTCTTTAAGAATTACTTCGATGAGTTCTTTGAATCTCAGAGTGAGAAAGTAAAGGACAAGATTGATTATGTTTTGTTCTTAATTATAACAGCGGAAAGAATTCCAAGAAAATTCTTTCAATACATGGAGGGAACGGACGGACTTTTTGAAATCCGAATAGAATTTGAAAGCAATATTTATAGAATATTCTGCTGTTTTGATGAGGGAAATCTTGTGGTGCTATTCAATGGTTTTCAAAAGAAATCACAGAAAACACCGAAGAATGAATTTGATAGAGCCTTAAGAATTAAGGAAGAGTATTTTAACGCAAAAAGGAGGACGAAATGAAAACGGAAAACAATACAGGTATGGAAATAACAACTTTCGATGAGCATTTAGAAAGGCGTTACGGTTCTCTTGGCACAAGCAAAAGGACAGAATTTGAAATAAAGGCCAAAGCTTA
>JAUXNR010000285.1 GCA_030682755.1 Flavobacterium sp. | reverse complement strand
ATAATTTTATATCCTATTTAAACAGGTTGCAAAGGTAAAAAAAATAACCCGAAAACAAGAGTGTCATTTTCGGGTTGAACAAGGTAGGTTAGTTAGTAGTATTAATCTACATTATCGTGTAAAAAAGAATTATTTGAACGCAATTGAATATCATCATTACTATCTGTTCCTAATGAAATTCTGGA
Organism: Flavobacterium sp.; assembly: GCA_030682755.1. GTDB lineage: Bacteria > Bacteroidota > Bacteroidia > Flavobacteriales > Flavobacteriaceae > Flavobacterium. The sequence goes on along the minus strand of JAUXNR010000285.1, from coordinate 3,499 downwards.
AGTGTTATTTGACATTGGGTTTGATGAAATATCAACACCACTTCGCTTAAATGCAGGCTCTTTTTCCAATTCTTCTATTCTATTTGAATTGTTATGAAACTTATAATTAAACTCTTTCAATTTCTTTCTTCTTTCATCTGCACGAAATTTTAAAGTCTCTTCAATTGTCATCTCAAGTGGATTAATTTCTTCATGAGATGTTGAAAATTTTTCTGAAACAGGCTCAACATTTTTCATGGTGATATTTAATTCTTCCTGAACAGGCTCTTCTACTTTTGCAACTACAGGTTTAGAATTCAGCAAATCGTTTTCCACTTCCATATATTCTTCAAGTGAATAACGAACAATTCCAGTTTCATTTACTTCTGTCATCGGAACAACCTGAACAGGACTGTTTACTTGAATTTCATTTGCTGCTGATTGATTTAGGTCAAAAAGGATGGTGTTTTGTACTTCAGTTTGTTTGTTTTGATTTGTAGGCAAATCAAAAGTAAAAGCTATTTGCTCTTTCTTTTCAACAATAACAAACTCCGGCTCTCTTACAAAAATCTCTCTTATTTCAGAGGTGGTATGTATTAATTCATTTTCAAATGATGGAGAAACAATTTCATAAGTAGTTTCGATGTTTTTTATGGCCTCTGTTGTTTGAACTAAATCTGAAACAGTAGTTGGAGCAACAACCTCCATCTCGTCAACTAATTCAAAAACAATTTTTTCTTCATTTGAAGCTTTAGAAACTACTTCGTCAGATTTAAAATCTGAAACCGTATCAACTACTTTTGAAAGTAAGTCAATAGAATTAGTTAAGCTATCTTCAAGTGAATGAATTATCTTTTTTGGCTCAGCATTAACGATGTCTTTTTGTTGCTCAACATTAAAACCCGTTGCGATAATTGTTACAGCAATAGCGTCATTTAATGTTTCATCTTCTCCAACCCCCATAATGATGTTTGCGTTGAAACCGGCCTCTGTTTGAATATGATCATTAATTTCACCAATTTCATCAATAGTAATTTCAGAAGAACCTGAAACGATAAGCAACAATACGTTTTTGGCTCCTGTGATTTTATTATCATTTAACAACGGTGAATCCAAAGCAGAAATAATAGCGTCTTTTGCTCTGTTTTCTCCTGACGCAATTGCAGAACCCATAATGGCTGTTCCGCTGTTTGACAACACGGTCTTAGCATCTTTCAAGTCAATATTTTGCGTGTAGTGATGCGTAATAACTTCAGCAATACCGCGAGAGGCAGTAGCTAAAACTTCATCCGCTTTTGAAAACCCGGCTTTGAAACCTAAATTTCCATACACTTCTCTTAATTTATTATTGTTGATAACAATTAAAGAATCTACTTGCTTTCTTAATCGTTCAATTCCTGACATGGCTTGTTCTAAACGCACTTTACCTTCAAATTGAAAAGGCATTGTTACGATTCCAACAGTTAGAATGTCTTTTTCTTTTGCCATTTGAGCAATAACCGGAGCAGCACCTGTTCCTGTTCCACCACCCATTCCGGCAGTTATAAAAATCATTTTAGTATTAGTGTCCAACATTTTTTCAATGTCTTCCATGCTTTCCATTGCTGATTGTTGGCCCACTTCAGGGTTTGCTCCTGCTCCCAAACCTTCGGTCAAATTAACACCTAATTGAATCTTATTGGGAACCGGGCTATTTTGAAGAGCTTGTGAATCTGTATTACAGACCACAAAATCTACACCTTTAATTCCTAATTTAAACATGTGGTTGATGGCATTGCTACCGCCTCCGCCAACACCGATAACTTTAATAACATTTGATTGGTTTTTTGGTAAATCAAATGAAATACTTCCAAAATCTGAGTTGCTTATCATAATACTTGGTTTTGCTATTTAATTTTTAAAACAATTTTTGAATTTCAGGCTATTCAGCGTTGTCTAAAAATTCTTTAATTTTCTCTACATACTTGTCAAAGAAAGAACGTTTTATTTTTCCTTCTGTGGTTTCTTCTTTACTTTGTTCTTCTGATTTTGGGGCTTCAGTAACAATTTCCGGCGTTTTAACCTCTACTTTTATAGGTTGTTCTAACTCACACATTGGGATAGCACTTTTAGTATTATTTCCAATACTATTCATCACTAAACCAACCGCTGTTGCATATAATGGGCTTGAAATTTCTTCATCAGAATTTCCGGCCAAATGTTCGTTTGGATAGCCAATTCGAGTATCCATTCCGGTGATATATTCAACCAATTGTTTGATGTGTTTTAATTGAGCTCCACCTCCGGTTAAAACAATTCCTGCAATTAATTTTTTTCTAGGATCTTCATGACCATACGCTTTGATTTCAGCAAAAACCTGCTCAATAATCTCTACTACTCTGGCATTAATTATTTTTGAAAGGTTTTTTAAAGAAATTTCTTTTGGGTCACGACCTCTTAATCCGGGAATAGAAACAATCTCATTGTCTTTATTTTCTCCTGGCCAAGCAGATCCAAATTTCACTTTTAGTAATTCTGCTTGTTTTTCAATAATGGAGCAACCTTCTTTGATATCATCTGTAATCACATTTCCACCAAACGGAATTACCGCTGTATGTCTGATAATACCATCTTTAAAAATTGCTAAATCCGTTGTTCCACCACCTATATCAATCAAAGCCACACCTGCTTCTTTTTCTTCTTGGCTTAAAACTGCATCGGCTGAAGCCAAAGGCTCTAATGTTAATCCTGACAATTCAATTCCGGAGCTTTGAATACAGCGTCCAACATTTCTGATTGAAGCGGCTTGTCCAACAACTACATGAAAACTGCTTTCCAAACGACCGCCATACATTCCGATTGGTTCTTTAATTTCAGATTGTCCGTCAATTTTGAATTCTTGTGGCAATACATGAATTATTTCTTCACCCGGCAACATGGCCAATTTGTGCACTTGACTGATTAATTGCTCAATATCTTTATCTCCAATAACTTCATCAGGATTTGGTCTGCTGATGTAATCACTGTGTTGAATACTTCTGATATGTTGACCCGCAATTCCCACAACAACATCTTTAATCACATAACCCGATTTTTCTTCAGCCTCTGCTACTGCTGCTTGAATGGATTGAATGGTTTGCGTGATATTATTTACCACACCACGATGTACTCCTAAACTCTTAGATTTTCCAACACCTAAAATTTCAAGTTTACCATATTCGTTTTTCTTGCCAATCATTGCTACAATTTTTGTTGTACCAATGTCTAAACCTACTGCAATATTTTGTTTTTCCATACTTCGTGTTATTTTGTGCAAACCACCTGTTGTGAATATTTCAAATCAATTTTTTTGTATTGATGTATCGAACTATCTTGAATTGCTTTATAAAAAAAAGCTTCATAATTTTTAAATTTTTCTTCAAATGCCAGTGATTTTCCAAAATCAATTTCATAATCAAAATTTCTATTCTTCATTTTCAAGCTACCGGACGGCAGAACTTGAATGCCAATGATATTTTTTTTCAAAAACTCATCGTCATGA
>JAUXNR010000282.1 GCA_030682755.1 Flavobacterium sp. | reverse complement strand
GCCACTGCACATGCAAGGTGCCGTGGGTCATGCGCTGCAGCAAGGCCAGCAGGGTGCGGGCCGCAGCGGGCGCACCGCGCAGTGCAGGCAGAGGCAGTGCGTGGTGCTCGGGCGCACGGGAGGCAAAGGTGTTGAGATGGGTTGTCATGGGCGGTTCAGGACAGAGGCAAAACAGAGTCAACAAACGGTGGAGGCCACAGCCCTGGTGCAGCGAGTCACCCGCAGGTGACCAGCCTCGCCTGGGGCATCAGCGCGTCAGAAACTGGGCAGGTGGTTCGGGCTTGCGGAAAAAGCGCACCCGCTTCGTCCACAGCTGGGCCGCCTGCCAATGGATGCGGGCCACCACGCCCAGCGTCATCGCGGGGTACTGCCACAGGGCACGGCGCTGGCTGGCGGGGGTCAGGGGTTGCAGTTGCCCGCTCACGCTGGTTTGCAGCAGCGGGCCGTCGGCATCGGACAGGTCCACCCTGGCCACCAGCCGCTCGGGCTCGCGGGAGCGCATGAACACAAAGTGGTAGTCGCCCTGCACCTGGCAAAACGGCGACACATGGAACACCTTGCGCGCCTGGGCCGGGTGGCCGTAGCGCGGCTGCTCCAGCAGATAGCAGTGGCGCTCGCCAAAGGTGTTGTTGACCTCGGCCACCACCGCCGCGAGGCTGCCATCGGGCGCATGGCAGTGCCAGAAGCTCACCGGCTTGAAGGTGTGCCCCCAGACCCGCGGGTAGGTGTGCAGCCACACCTCACCCGTGGCACCGTGCACGCCCTCGGAGGCCAGCAAATCGTCCAGCCAGGCCAGGGCGTCGGCGCGGCCATCGCCGTGGTCGGCATCGAAAAAGCTCAAGCCCGCCCAGCGGTTGCGGGCCAGGTGGCCGTTGCCATGTGCCCGCAGGCTGCGCATGGGCAGCATCAGGAAGTAGTTGCCGTAGGCGAATGCGTGCCGGGTGGGACGCAAGCGGGTGTGGCGCACCTGGCCAAAGCCAACCATGGCCACGGCGGGGCTGGTGGCTTGAGCACCCATCAGACAGCCGCTCCCGTCGGCGCTGCCACTCCGGTTTCGGCCAGCAGCTCGCGAGCCACCGCCAGACCGGATTTGAGGCCGTCTTCATGGAAGCCATACCCCGTCCAGGCACCACAAAAGTAGGTGTGCTGCTCGCCCTGCAGCTCAGGCACACGGGCCTGGGCCCGAATAGCGGCGACGTCAAACACCGGATGGGCATAGCTGTAGTCGCCCAGAATCTGCGCCGGGTCGATGTCGCGCACCGGGTTGAGCGACACCACCACCGGCTGT
>JAUXNR010000709.1 GCA_030682755.1 Flavobacterium sp. | reverse complement strand
TTTTGTAAGTTTGCCGATTTCTTCAGTATTCAAAATTGAATTTTCTAAAAAGAAAATTGTAAAAATTATAATTAGCGGAATTATTAATCCCAGTAAAAAAGCCAGAATATAATTCACTCCTGTATTGGGTCCAATTTGACCTCTTCCGATATCTTTTGCAGTGTCAATAAAGTGTAAATCAGATAAATTTGCTGCTTTAACAATATCAGCTTCGTTACGTTTTTCTAGAAACTTTGTAAAAATTACATTGTTGAGATCAAACTTTCTTGTGATTTTCATCAACTCTTGCGTAGCAACCGGTAACTTTTTAATTTCATTATCAATCTGTCCCATTTTAGCATTAACTTGATTCATATCATAGTCAAGCCCTGTTTTAGCTGTTTGAATATTCTCTAATATTACTTTTTTCAAAGCTTCGATATCCTTATCAAAGTCTTTAAATAACTTTTCGTTTTTAACAGCATAAGCCATTTCTTCTCTCTCAGTGGACAAAAGAATTAATTTGGAAACATTTGCTACAATATTTTGATCTTCAATTCCTGCAACAGATGGGGCCGGTAATTTTGAATAATCAGTACTCTTACTCAAATAATTTCTCAGGTTGTTGTAATAGGCAATTTTTCGGTTGATGGCATCTTTTTGCAACTCAAACTCCAATAATCTTTGACTCAATGCTTGCCCTCCTGATTCAATTTGGAACACATCTTTGTCTTTGCTGAAAGACTTTATTTCATCTTCATTTTCTTTTAACTTATTACCCATATCCACAAGGGTACTGTCAATAAAACTTATAGTGTTGGTTGCAAATTTATTCTTCCGATCCAACTGTTTTTTGATTAAAACCTCAACCGTTGCATTCAGGTATTTAACCAATCTTGCTTTATTGGTTCCTTGTAAAGTAAGTTTAATAATGGAAGGTGCTTTAGGGTCAATGTCCGTTTTTATCAACCTGTATTTTGAAACAACATTATCAAAATCATTGAACTTGATGTGGTATTTTTTATCAGTGATAAAACCCGGATTGTTTGTTAAATTGACAACAATATTCAAGAAAGGCAACGACACTTTTTGACCTATTTTATACCTTTTCTTGAATTGCCCTAAATTTGCTATGGTTGTACTACCTTCTTTGTTAGTGTAATTATAAACCTTAACTTCTTCTTTTTCAAAAGGTATTGAAATTTCAAACTCATTTTCACTCAAAAAAGTAATATCGATTAAAGTATTAAGTAATTGGTCTTTGTCTTTGTCTATTTCAATAGTAAAAGGTGTGTTGCCATACACATCTTCCATGTAATACTTTCCCTTTTTAAGGTAATCCATATAAAACTCCAACCGTTCTACAACATCTTCATTATGCGTTCTGGAACGAAGGGTCATGGCTACGTTTTGAACCTGATCAGATGTGCCTCCCCAATTGAAAATTAAACTTGTATTTGATGTAAATAGAGGATTGTTTTCTTCTTTTATGGCAATGGTGTTGTCTAGTGCGTAAATTTTTTCCTTTCTAACATTAACATTATAAGCTAGAGCAAAGGCTATTATCCAACTGGCTAAAAACCATTTCCAATAACTTAATGTTTTTATTAAAAACCCCTTAAAATCAAACTTATTTTGATTTTCAAAAAGTAAAAAGTCTTTTGAGTCAAGCATTTTATCTACTTGTTAAAATTATTACCGTTGTAACCAATGACAGAATGCTAATCAATGTTGAAATGGATTGAATACCCGTTGTTCCGGTTCCCCATGATTTCTGTTTCAATGGATTCACTAAAATATAATCGTTGGGTTGAATATAATAATAAGGCGATTTCATTACGGCTGCATCTGTTAGATCCAGTTTATACATTTCAGTCCCGTGAGGCATTTGTCTGACTAACAAAACATTCTTTCTATCGCCAACAATAGTTATGTCTCCTGCATTTGCAACAGCTTCCATTATGTTAGCTTTTTCTTGAAACAATAATTTTGTTCCGGGACTGTTCACTTCACCATTAATTGTATAACGCAAACCTCCTAATTTTACGTTCACAAATACATTGGCTTCTTTGTTAAAATATTCATCCAAGAGGCGATTCTCTATTTCTATTCGAACCTCATCGGTTGTATATCCTAATACAAGTACATCTCCTAGAACCGGTATCCTTATTTTTCCATGATCATCAACGGTATAACCGTCAAAATAAATTGATTGTTCATTTTGTAGTCGCTGATTACCGGAGCCACTTGTTGCTAAAAACATTTCGGAAAGTTTTTCATCTAATGTTTTTATTGTAATAATCAACACATCATTTGTTTGAACTCTATATGGTTTTTTGGAAACTTCATTCACAATTTGATTGGTTTCAGCTTCTTTCTGTTGCAAATAAGTGAGATCACTCTGAGGAACACACGATACGAATAAAAAACTTACTATATATAGAGCAAAAAATATGCTTTGTTTCATTAGAAAAATTGTGTTTTTTAGAATAAATTCTAACTTTAATAAAAATGTTTTAAACCAAAATTTTACTTTTAGCAAACAAATATAGTTTATCCAAAGCAAAATCAAAAAACTTGCCTTGTAATTAACTGCTTTTCACGCTATTTTCATAAGGCACTCGTTGCAGAATACTTCTTCCCAGTGTTATTTCATCTGCATATTCCAATTCATCTCCAACAGCAATCCCTCTGGCGATAGTTGACGTTTTAACAGCACTGTCTTTTAATTGTTTGTAAATATAAAAAACCGTAGTGTCACCTTCCATGGTTGAGCTTAACGCAAATATAATTTCCTCAACCCCACCGGAATTTACCTTTTCTATCAATGAATTTATATTCAACTGACTCGGACCAATACCTTCTATTGGAGCAATTTTACCTCCCAAAACGTGATAGATTCCATTAAATTGTCTTGTGTTTTCAATCGCCATGACATCACGAATATCTTCCACAACACAAATTAAGGATGCATTGCGTTTCGGATTTTTGCAAATCTCACAAATTTCAACATCTGAAATGTTATGGCAACTTTTACAAAAGATTATTTCTTCTCTCATTTTAACCAATGCCTCCGATAAAAAATGAACCTGTTCTTTGGGTTGTTTCAAAAGATGCAACACCAAACGAAGAGCAGTTCGTTTTCCAATTCCCGGAAGTTGAGCCATTTCATTAACAGCTTGTTCAATTAATTTTGATGAAAATTCCATAGTCGCAAAAGTACATTTTTTTATGAGCAATTTGAATCCTTAAAACTATATTTTATAAAGGAATGTTACTTCATGTCTTTGCATTTTGTATTTTGGCACTTTAAAAAATTATTATGCAACCCCCTTCTATTTTACTACTTATTCTGGCTTATTTCGGATTGTTAATTTTCATCTCAAAATTAGTAAGTAAAAAAGCAGATGACAATGATGCTTTTTTTAAAGCTAATAAAAATTCTCCTTGGTATTTAGTGGCTTTCGGAATGATTGGTGCTTCGCTATCGGGAGTGACTTTTATCTCCGTTCCGGGTAAAGTAGAAGCCTCTCAATTTGTTTATTTTCAATTAGTGTTAGGTTATATTGTCGGTTATTTTGTAATTGGAACAGTACTGCTACCGCTGTATTACAAACTTAACCTGACCTCAATTTATACTTATTTAGGCGACCGATTTGGCCGATATTCCTATAAAACGGGTGCGTGGTTTTTTATTCTTTCCAGAACTGTTGGTTCAAATCTTCGTTTGATGTTGGTTGCAGATGTGTTGCAAACTTTAGTGTTTGACAAGTTGAATGTTCCTTATTGGCTCACGGTTACCGCTACCATTGCTTTAATTTGGGTTTATACCAATAAATCAGGAATTAAAACCATCATTTGGACGGATACATTACAAACTCTGTTTATGCTTATTGCGGTTGTGGTTTGTATTGTTACTGTTTCACAAGATTTAGGGTTAAACATCTCCACGATTTCAGGATTTATTGCAGATAGTGATTTTTCTAAAACCTTCTTTTTTGAAGATGTCAGTTCGCCAAACTATTTCTGGAAACAGTTTTTATCCGGAACTTTTATCGCTATAGTGATGACAGGTCTTGATCAGGATATGATGCAAAAAAACCTCACCTGTCGCAGTTTGAAAGATGCTCAAAAAAATATGTTTTGGTTTACAATTGTGCTCACGTTTGTAAACTTTCTGTTTTTAACTCTTGGATTGTTATTCACGGAATATGCTTTGAAATATGATATCAATGCTCACAAAGACCAGTTGTTTCCCATTTTGGCCAATGAATACTTAGGTCTTGGAGTTGCATTTTTCTTCATCTTAGGTTTAATTGCTGCGGCTTATTCAAGTGCTGATAGTGCGTTGACTTCACTCACAACTTCTTTTAGTATTGATATTCTGGAAATAGAAAAGAAATATGATTCCGCTAAACAAGTAGTCATCCGAAAACAAATTCACAAAATGTTTGTCTTGGTTTCGGTTGTTGTTATTTTAGGTTTTAAATATTTTGTGGAAGACGCCAGTGTGATTGATAAAGTATTGAAGTTTGCCGGGTTCACGTATGGCCCTTTACTTGGTCTTTATAGTTTTGGTTTGTTTACCAAATGGAACGTTAAAGACAAATGGGTTCCAATCGTAGCCATTACTGCAGTGCTGAGTTCAATACTTTTAAATCTGAATAGCGAAAGTTGGTTTGGATTTGCTTTTGGTTTTGAAATCTTAATTGTAAACGGAATCCTAACTTTCGTTGGTTTACTCCTAATCCGTAAAAAGACAACCGAAAACTGACAACCGTTTAATACTGATTCGTAGAAAGTAAAACCAACGTACAAGCTACCTCAACCTTTATGTTGTTTATCCCCAACAATGCATAAAATTCAGGATTTTCTGTTCCCGGATTAAAGATGACTCGTTTAGGTTGTAAACTGATAATGTAGTTATAATAATCTCTTTGTGCTTTTGGATTGATATATAACGTCACCGTATGGA
>JAUXNR010000277.1 GCA_030682755.1 Flavobacterium sp. | reverse complement strand
ATAATCCTGATATGGGTTATGTATAACAGTCAGCAGAAAGAACTAGAAGCTAAAGTAAAAAAACAAGAAACGGAAAAAGTTGAAAAATCAGCTACTCCAACTCCTGAAATTTCTAAAAAAGAAATAGCCACAACTGTGGTTGATTCTACTGTTTCTGATTCGTTACAAAATCTAAAATTACAAAGTACTTTAGGTTCTTTTGCTTATTCTGCGGCTTTACCTTCTGCTTCAGATACTGCTTTTACGGTATTGGAAAATGAATTAGTTCGATTGAAAATTGCAAATAAAGGAGGATATATTGTTGAAGCTGAAATGAAACAGTTTGAACAATTTGAAAAAGGTTCCGGAAAAAAAGTTCACATTATAAAAGAGAACAATGCTGATTTTTCAATTGAGTTAAAGACTTCAGATAACAGAACGTTACAAACAAAAGACTTGTTTTTTGAACCAAAGCTTTCTGAAGAAAACGGAAATCAAGTTTTAAGTCTAAAATTAAAAGCTTCGCCAACGCAGTTTTTAGAATACCGATATATTCTGAAACCTAATAATTATATGCTTGATTTTGGCATCCGTTCTCAAGGTTTGGATAATGTTATCAACACTTCAAATCCGTTAAACTTGGAGTGGCAATTGAAAGCATTTAGAAATGAAAAAAGTGTAACGTATGAAAACCGTTACACCGAATTAATTTTTGAATACGAGGGAGGGAAAGATGATTATTTAGGTCAAGGAAAATCTACTTCAGATGAAGTGAAAAACTTGACATATGTTGCTTTCAAACAACATTTCTTCTCTTCCATATTATTAACCGATACACCTTTTGAAAAAGCAATTGTCACTTCTGAAAATTTGGTTGATGATGATAAAGTAGATACCGTTTTTACAAAATTATTTAAAGCCAATTTACCTTTAGCATTTAAAAATGGTGAGTTAAACCATACCATGAATTGGTATTATGGGCCAACAGATTATCACATCCTTAAAGAATACGATCGTAATTTAGATGAAGTTGTGCCGTTAGGTTGGGGAATTTTTGGTTGGATAAACCGTTATGTATTTATTCCTACTTTCGGATTTTTAAAAGGATTTTTCCCGTATGGAATTGCAATTATTATTTTAACGATTTTAGTTAGAATAGCAATGTCTCCCGTGACTTATAAATCTTATTTGTCTCAAGCAAAAATGAAAGTGCTACGTCCGGAGATTATGGAATTGGGTACAAAATTTGCAAAAGACCCAATGAAAAAGCAACAAGAAACCATGAAATTGTATTCCAAAGCCGGGGTAAACCCAATGGCGGGTTGCGTTCCTGCATTGTTGCAAATTCCGGTGTTTTATGCTTTGTTTAGTTTCTTTCCTTCAGCGATAGAATTGCGTCAAAAGAGCTTCCTTTGGGCCGATGATTTATCTTCTTTTGACTCTATTTTACATTTACCGTTTTCTATACCAATCTATGGAAATCACGTGAGTTTGTTCCCAATTTTGGCATCTATTGCAATTTTCTTTTACATGAAAATGACAACAGGAGACCAGGCAATGAGTGCACCACCTCAAGACGGTATGCCGGATATGGGTAAAATCATGAAGATTATGATTTATATTTCGCCTATTATGATGTTGTTCTTCTTTAACAACTTTGCTTCCGGTTTGAGTTTGTATTATTTTGTGTCAAACACCATTACTATCGGAATTATGTTAGTGATTAAAAATTATATTATTGACGAGAAAAAAATTCATGCTCAAATTCAGGAGAATAAAACCAAACCAAAAACAATGAATCGATTCCAACGCAAAATGCAAGAAGTGATGGAAGAAGCTGAAAAGCAAAAGAATTTGAAAAAGAAATAAACTAATTTTAAGCATAAAAAAAAGCCACGCAATTGCGTGGCTTTTTATTTAACTAAAACTAATATTATAAAGTAGGTAAAAGCACTCTATCTAAAACATGAATAACGCCATTTGCTGCTTGAACATCAACAGCGATAATATTGCTTAATCTCAGATTAGCATCAGTAATTGTAGCACCTCCTCCGGTTAATCCAATTGTAAATTCATCACCTTGTAATGTTGGAACTACTTGGTTGTTTGTTAATGTGGATGATAAAACATTTCCTGATACAACATGATATTGTAAAACAGCTGTCAATTGTGCTGCAGTTGGAACAAGCGGAATAGCAGCCAATTCAGCAGTTAAAGAAGTAAACGCCGCATTTGTTGGTGCAAATACTGTGAAAGGACCATCAGCTGATAAAATGGATACAAAATCTGGTTGCCCAGGGCTCGTTAATGCTGTTACCAAATCAGAAAAGTTTGGATCAGCTGTTGCAAAAGTAACTACTGTTGGTAATCCAATAACAGCATCAACAACATGTACAATACCGTTTGAAGCAAGAATGTTAGCACTGTTTAATACCACATTTGATTGATTGTTCAAACGAATTCCGCTTGAACTCGCTGCAACATACATGCTCAAAGTGTTTGTTGACGATGCCGAACCTTTTCCTAAAGTTTTTATATATCCAGTATTGATTTGTGAGGATTGTAAAGTTCCTGAAACAACATGGTTTAATAAAACTTCTTTAAGTGTTGTAGGCGGTATAGCATCTAAATTTGCATATCCATTTGCATTTAAAAAAGCGGTGAAAGCGGTGTTAGTAGGAGCAAATACAGTATAAGAACCCGGGCTGTCTAATACGCCAACTAAATCTGCTTTTACTAAAGCTTGAACCAAAATGGAAAGATTGGCATTATCACTTGCAATTTCTGCAATAGTATCTAAACTCGGTGTTCCGGTTTCATCGTCACTGCTGCAAGAAAATAATCCTAATGAAATAAATGCTGTTAAAGCAAAAATTTTAATGTTTTTTAAATTTTTCATAGTTATTGTATTTTAATGATTGTTTTCACAAATGTATAAAAAAAATACAATATTGTTTAACAAAAATTACATAAGTATAAACAAAATAAAATTGAGATATAAAAAAAATCACGCTAAATCCTTTGATAATAGGTATTAGCGTAATTTTTGATTTATTATAAATTGTTTAACTTTAACAAAAATTTAGCAAACAAAAACTATAAATTAATCTGTTTATTGTTTGAAAATTTTAAAAGTTATATCATTATATTTTAAAAGATATATTCCTGAAGCTAAAGAATTATCCATATCATGAATTCCA
>JAUXNR010000267.1 GCA_030682755.1 Flavobacterium sp. | reverse complement strand
TTAATCGAACACTTGATTCCCATTTTATCCTTTTTCGATGGTCTAAAAATTAATTAAAACTTTGTTTTTATTAGGCTTTTTTAGATGACTTTCATATACTGATAAAGTTGTAAGACATATTTAAAAATATTATTTTTCTATAAAGCTGGGTATGGTTTATTTTAATGACATGAATTCTGAAGTAATAATAAAAAAATGGTTTTGTTTAATAATTTTATCCCGAGAACAAAGAATCGAGTTATTTAGCAACATTTTAAATACTTTTATAAAGCAAAGAAGATTTATTTAACTATCTTTTTTCTGACTATTAAATGTCCGAATTTATATGTTGAGATTCTGAGTTTCAAGTTTATTATAAATAGTTTTAATAAAAATATCTTACTTTTGTATAGATGATAAAAAAGCAAATCTGTATTTATTTTCTTTTTTTGGCTTGTTTTCTACAATTAGGACACAGCTTGATTCCGCATACCCATGAAACGGAACATCATCATCATGGAAACTCACATCATCATCACGATGATGAAGATCATTCTAATGAAAATGGTTTGTCGCATTTTTTTTCTCATTTTTCTCATTCTTCAGATACCTTTTCAACTACTCATAGTGAAGAAGTTAGTAAAATAGTCAAGAAAGTACCGAATGATTTATTGGTTTTTGACAATCATTCTATTTATAGTCTCTCACTTACTTTTTACAATAAAAAAGAAGTGGTTAGAAATAAAGAACCGCTCATTTTTATTTCTCCACATTTACATTCCTTACATTTTCGTGGTCCGCCCACACTTTTTAGCTAAACTATTCATTATTTGAATTACAAGACTCTTATTGCCTAATCCTGGCTTTAAGTTATTTTCATATATATTAATTTCTAAAAACAAAATCGATGAAAAAATTATTGCTTTCTATGGCAGTTATAGGTATGCTATTTACTGCTTGTAATGGTAAAAAAACCGAAGAAGACCACGGTCACGATCACACAGATGGAACACACCAACACGCAGATGGTGAAGAACATGCAAATCACGAAACAGATACAGTTTCACAAGAAGAGTTTACTGTTGGAAAAGATACGGCGACTACGAAAGAAGCTCACGATCATGACCACGAAAACGGTGAAGACCACAAACATTAATCAATTTGATGCCTGTAATTATTGAAATTATAGGCATCAAATTACTTTTTAATTTATATGAAAATAATAAAAAAAACACTGCTACTTAGTTTATTCTTAATAGGATTTACAAGTTGCAACAACAAAGAGGAAGCTAAACACGAAGCTCATTTAGAACCTCTAGCTTACACACTTTATACTGAAAATTCAGAACTATTTGTTGAGTTTAAACCTTTGATAGTTGGTGAAACTTCAAAGTTTGCAGCTCACTTCACCGTTTTAGGAGAAAACTTTACAGCTTTGACTGATGCTAAAATAACTGTTAGCTTGATTGTTGGCGATAAAGGCATTAAAAATTCTGTTGATGCTCCCAGTTCACCCGGTATATTTCGTTTGGCATTAAATCCGAAGACAACAGGAATAGGAACATTAATTTTTGACATCATTACCAAAGATTTTACAGATAAAATTACCATTGAAGATGTAGTGGTTTATGCTGATATGAAAACCGCATTAGCCAAACAACCTGAGCACACTGAAAGTGGCGATATTTCCTATCTGAAAGAACAAGCTTGGAAAGTGGAATTTGCCAACCAAGCGGTTAAAAAAGATACTTTCAATGATGTCATTAAAACCAGTGGTCAAATTCTCTCTGCTCCTGGAGACGAAATGATTGTTACTGCTAAAGCCAGCGGTGTAGTTGTTTTTTCTGGTAAAAACACCATTGTGGGTTCAGCTGTAAATTCTGGGAATTCACTTTTTACCATTACGGGTGGTGATATGACGGAAAGCAATATTGATGCTTCTGTAAAAGATGCTAAAGCCAATTATTTAAAAGCTAAAGCCGATTATGAACGTTCTAAAGCATTAGTTGCTGATAAAATCGTTTCAGAAAGAGAGCACCAACAAGTTAAGTTACAATTTGAAAATGCACAAACTGCCTACAACACCATTTCTAAAAATTATAGTGGTAAAGGTCAGAATGTATTAGCTCCAATGTCAGGTTTTGTTAAAAATATTTTGGTTACCGAAGGACAATTTGTTGCATCAGGAACACCGTTAGCCACTATTTCAAAGAACAAAAAATTGTTAGTTCAAGCCAATATTTCGCAAAACTACTTTAGTAGATTATCAAGCATTACATCGGCTAATTTTAAAACACCTCAAAGTGATGTGGTTTACAATACAACGGCTTTAAATGGTAGAATTGTTTCTTATGGTAAAAGTGCTTCAGCATCCACTCCCTTTATTCCGGTGACTTTTGAAATTGATAATGAAGGTCAATTGGTTTCAGGTTCGATTATTGAAATCTATCTTAAATCTTCCACTATTGCTGATGCTTTAGTAGTTCCTGTTTCAGCTTTAATTGAAGAACAAGGAATTTTTTATGTATATGTGCAAACTGGTGGCGAAAGCTTTCAAAAAAGAGAAGTAAAACTAGGTGCAAGTGATGGTTTAAATGTTCAAGTTCTATCAGGAATCGTTGAAAACGAAAGAGTGGTTACCAAAGGTGGTTATCAAATCAAATTATCCAGTGCATCAGGTGCTTTGCCTGCTCACGGACACGA
Organism: Flavobacterium sp.; assembly: GCA_030682755.1. GTDB lineage: Bacteria > Bacteroidota > Bacteroidia > Flavobacteriales > Flavobacteriaceae > Flavobacterium. Next base: position 12,547 of record JAUXNR010000267.1, on the reverse strand, counting down.
ACATTAAAACCTAACTTATGCTAAATAAAATAATTAAATTTTCACTACACAATCGATTTTTTGTAGTGATAGCATCGGTTTTACTGCTGATTTTTGGTAGCGTAGTTGCTTCAAAAATGGAAGTAGATGTATTTCCTGATTTGACTGCTCCAACGGTTGTTGTGCTTACTGAAGCTCATGGTATGGCTCCTGAAGAAGTAGAAAAATTGGTTACATTTCCTATTGAAACTTCAGTTAATGGTGCTACTAATGTAAGACGCGTTCGTTCTTCTTCCTCAGCAGGAATTTCTATTGTATGGGTTGAATTTGAATGGGACACTGATATTTACAAGGCAAGACAAATTGTAAATGAAAAAATAACTGCTGTAGCTGAAAAATTACCACAAGGAGTTGGAAATCCTACCATGGGTCCACAATCTTCTATAATGGGAGAAATTATGTTGATCAGTGTTACAGCAGATAAAACGTCTCAAATTGATTTGAGAACCATTGCCGATTGGACTATCAGACCAAGATTATTAGCCACTGGTGGTGTTTCACAAGTAATTGTGATTGGTGGGGAATATAAGCAATATCAGATATTAGCTTCTCCTCAAAAGATGAACTATTATAACGTTTCATTGACTGAATTGCTAAAAGCAAGTGAAGAAGCCAATGGGAATTCGTCTGGTGGTTTTATGAATGAATACAATAACGAATATATTGTTAAAGGTATTGGTAGAACATCTGATATTAAAGAAATTGGTAAATCAGTTATCAAAACAGTTAATGGAAATACGATAAAAATTGAAGATGTAGCTGAAATTAAAATTGGATCTTCACTTAAAATTGGTGATGGTTCGTTAAAAGGTGAACCTGCGGTTATTATGACAGTTATGAAACAACCATCAACCAACACTTTAGAACTTACTGAAACTATTGATGCTTCGATTGCCGACATTCAAAAGAACTTGCCAAAAGATGTACATATTAATACTAAAATCTTTCGTCAAGCTGATTTTATTAATGCATCCATCAGTAATATTCAAAAGACTTTACTGGAAGGAACTGCTTTTGTCATTATCATCCTGTTTTTATTCTTGATGAATTGGAGAGCTACATTTATATCTTTATTGGCTATTCCTATTTCATTGATTGTCGCCATACTAACTTTAAAATATCTTGGTTTTACTATCAATACTATGAGCTTAGGAGGCATGGCAATTGCTATTGGTGATTTGGTTGATGATGCCATTATTGATGTGGAAAATGTTTTTAAACGACTGAAAGAAAATGCACTCAAACCAAAAGCAGAACAAAAAGACAAATTGACCGTAATATTTGATGGTTCATTTGAAATTAGAAGTTCTGTAATAAATGCAACCTTTATTATCATCGTTGCCTTTTTACCGTTGTTCTTTTTATCAGGAATGGAAGGCAAATTATTAGCTCCACTTGGAATTGCTTTTATAGTGGCGTTGTTTGCATCGTTAATCGTTTCTATTACACTAACGCCTGTATTGGCAAGTTACTTACTAACTAATGATAAAATGCTTCTACAACAGCATAAAGAAAGTTGGTTGGTACAACGCTTGCAAAAAGTATATTCCAATGCTTTGAACAAAGTTATGGAAATGAAAAAAGCAGTATTGATTGTTGCGGGTTGCTTGTTTTTGATTTCTTTGTTTGTAATGAGCCAATTGGGAAGAAGTTTTTTACCTGAATTTAACGAAGGCTCATTAGTAATTAGTGCTGTGAGTTTACCCGGAATATCATTAGAGGAAAGTAATAAAATTGGCACACAAGTAGAAAAAGCATTGCTTTCTGTGCCTGAAATTAAAATCACCACTCGAAGAACCGGAAGAGCTGAACTCGATGAACATGCACAAGGTGTAAACGCTGCTGAAATTGATGCTCCTTTTACACTTGATGAAAGAAGTCGTGAGGATTTTATGGCTGATGTTCGTGAAAAATTAGCAGGAGTTTCGGGAGCAAATATTACTATTGGACAACCTATTGGACATCGAATTGACCATATGTTATCAGGAACTAGAGCAAATATTGCTATCAAAATTTTTGGTAATGATTTGAATAAACTCATTACTCTTTCCAATGAAATAAAAGCTAAAATTCAGAATGTTGAAGGATTGGTTGATTTGAGTGTGGAACAACAAGTTGAAATTCCACAAATTCAAATTAAAGCCAAACGTGATGTGTTAAACCAATACGGAATTACCATTGGTCAGTTTAATGAATTTGTTGATGTTGCCTTTGCAGGTGAAAAAGTATCTGAAATTTATGAAGGTAACAAAACCTTTGATTTGATGCTTCGATTTGATGATGCTAATAAAGGTAAAATCGAGAACATCAAAAATGCGATGATTGACACTCACGATGGCAAAAAAATACCATTGTATTATGTAGCAGATATTGTAAGCACATCGGGACCAAATACCATCAATAGAGAAAATGTACAACGTAAAACCGTTGTATCTGCTAACGTTTCTGGGCGTGACCAAAAAAGTGTTGTGGCTGATATTCAGAAAATCATTGATGAAGAAGTAAAATTACCTGAAGAATATCATATCGAATATGGTGGACAATTTGAAGCCGAAGCTGAAGCCTCAAAAACATTAATTCTAACTTCACTTATTTCGTTATTAGTTATTTTCTTAATCTTGTATCAAGAGTTTAAAAAAGTAAAAACTGCTTCTATCATATTGCTAAATCTACCTCTTGCTTTAATTGGTGGTGTATTTAGTATTTACTTCACTAGCGGTATTTTGAGTATTCCTGCTATTATAGGTTTTATTACGCTGTTTGGTGTAGCTACTCGAAATGGAATTCTATTAGTTTCACATTATGAAACGTTAGAAAAAGAAGGATTATCGCTTTATGAAACCGTCATTCAAGGTTCAAAAGATAGATTAAGTCCCATTTTAATGACTGCCTTAACCGCAGGATTGGCATTAATTCCGTTGGCTATTGCAAGTGATTTGCCTGGAAATGAAATACAAAGTCCGATGGCAAAAGTTATTTTGGGTGGTTTATTGACTTCAACCTTATTGAACATTTTTATTGTTCCTGTGGTGTATTATTTATCTAATCGAAAAAAAGTTACCAATGAAAAATAGACTATTTCTTATTTTAGCAACAATGACTTTTGGTTTTGGACATTCTCAATCAACTATTGATAAAGTCCTTTCAGAAATTGCTAAAAACAACAAAACCATACAAGCGAATACGCAGTATTGGAATGCTCAAAAAGTGCAGTACAAAACAGGAAATTCATTATACAATCCAACTGTTGAATATGATTATTTAAAAGGAAGTCCTGCCAATGCTGGTAATCAAACGGATATTATTGTGACGCAGTCTTTTGATTTTCCAACAGTTTATGGAAAGAAAAATGAGTTAGCTAAACAATTAAGCACTCAAGCCGATTTGCAATTGAAATCAGCTAATCAAGAATTGCTTTTGGAAGCTAAAAAGATTTGTATTGAATTGGTTTACCGAAATAAATTACAAGTTCCGTTGACTAAAAGAAAAGAAGCTACTGAAAAGTGGTTAACCAATTTCAAGAAGAAATTGGATAATGGAGATGGCACTATTCTGGATGTAAACAAAGCTGAAATTCAGTTGTTAGAAATCAAAAAACAGTTTCAAGATAACGCTTCTGAAATTGTAAAACTGAATGAAAAGCTAACGAGTTTAAATGGTGGAACTTCAATTAATCTTGTTGATGTTGTATATTTTGATGTTCCTGCTATTTCAAATTTTGAAATATTGGAAAAGGAGATTGAAGCCCAAGATTACATCAGAAAAACGCTAGAGCAAGAAAAAGTAATTGCTCAAAAACAAATTGATGTAAGCAAAGCATTAGCATTACCCAAAATGGAACTTGGGTATCATTATCAAGGTATTTTAGGGCAAACGTATAACGGAATTCACACCGGAATATCATTACCACTTTGGGAAAGCAAAAACACGGTTAAGCTTCAAAAAGCTAAAATGACGTTTGCAGAAAGTGCTTTGACAGATCATACTAATGACCATTATTACGAAATAAAACAGCTTTATGGACGTTATGAAAGTTTGAAAAGTATTTTAACTGACTATGAAAAAATAAACCAATCGGTTGAACCAATAAAATTATTGGATAAAGCCTTAGCTGCTGGTCAAATTTCGGTTTTAGAATATTTTGTAGAACTTAATTATTACAACACTACTTATAATTCCTATTTGGAGATTGAAAAAGAGTATTATGATGTTGTAGCTACTTTATTGAAGTATAAATTATAGATTATTAATTCAAGTAAAACACCCATTATTTCGAGATGATTTAATGGGTGTTTTTTATTTTAATAACGAGAAAGCAAAATTTTTAAATTTTTATCGCTTTTTAAAACCACAAAACTGAAAATTCTGAACGGTATTGAATGGTGTAGTATGATTTTCTGTGAAACATTTTACTGCTTCAAAAGCTTGCTTGAAGGTTTGTTTCATTGTGTTTTCAGAATATTGTTTAATTTCTAAACCGCTGCATTTAAGGGGACCGTTTTCAGAGAAAGTTCCTAAGAAGAAATTTCCATTGTCAGCTACTACATTATTGATTAAAGCTAAATATTTATCGATGCTTTCTTTATCTGTTAAGAAATGAAAAACCGCTCTGTCGTGCCAAAAATCAAATTTACTATCAGTGCTAAATTCTGTAATTTCTGAAACGATCCAATGCACTTTATCTGCTTTTTCGCCCAAGCGTAATTTTGCTTTTTCTAAGGCAAACTCGGATATGTCTAAAACCCAAATATTTTCATATCCGTTTTCTAGTAAAACATCCACTAAATTACTGTCTCCACCACCTATATCGATGATATTTGCGGTTTTAGAAAGTCCCAGACTTTCAATGTAATTCATAGACGTTTTAGGATATTTTTGTGTCCAGCTTACTTCGTTTGGATTTTTAGTTGCAAAAACATTTTCCCAGTGTGATTTGGTGTTTTCCATATAGATTATGCTTTACAACAATCGTCTAAACTTTCATAAGCTTCAGGATCTGCTTTTACTTCATCTGCATCATAACCTAATTTAGAGATGGCTACTTTAATCGTTTGCAAATCTGTTTTCTTTTCATTGTAAAAGATTGTGAAAGTCATATTTTCATCATCTAATTCATAAGCTCTTACACCTTTTATTTTCAGCATTTCGGTTTTAAATTTCATACCACAGGTTTCACATGCTTTGCAATGATTACAGTGTAATACCGTTTTGATTATTGCTTTTTGATTTGTTTTCTGTGCAGATGCTGTATGAATTGTAAAAAGAGTAAATGCGAGAAAAAAGAAAGTCTTAAGTGTGAATGTTTTCATATTGAGATGGATTGTTTCTTCAAAGATAATTAAAATATTTTTTTAATAATTCAAATTCAACCCAACTCCAAATCCCATATCACTATCGTAATGTGTTCTGATGCTAAAATTTCTCGCTAGAATGTATTTTGCTTCAAGCATATATTCGGTGTCGGTATTAACCATGAATCCCATTCGAAGTCGCTTTGAGACAGGAATATCTTCCCGCATTAATTGAAATCTAACATTTCCATCTTGAAAAACTTCTGCTTGAGCCATCACTAGCATCGGTAATGTATAATTAACCCCTGCACTTAAAACCGCTCTTCTGTCTTTGGTGTTTTCTTGACCGAAGATGTTTTTTTCAACTTCATCGTTCATCTTTCTGTATCGCCAGTCGAAACCAATAAAAGGCATCAACCATTGCATTTTTCCAATGTATCTTCCTAAATGAAATTCTGCTTCGTAGCCGTGCATATCGTGGTAGCCTAAACGCCATTCTGCACCTAAACTCCAACGTGTATTTTGTATCATTGCCATACCATCATTTCCATTGGTTGCAAAATCATTTTCAGCCATGATGTGAAAAGCTCTATCGTCTGCAAATAGCTTTCGTTCTGCTAATTTAGGATTGGGAATTAGTGGGTTTGGCTCTTGGTTTTCATAAGTAAAAATTCTACCCATTCCTGCCATCATGTGATATAAAATATGACAATGGAAAAACCAATCGCCTTCTACATTCGCATTAAATTCAATGATGTTAGTTTCCATTGGCATTAAATCCATCACATTTTTTAAAGGAGCATATTCTTCCTGACCGTTAATGATTCTGAAATCGTGACCGTGTAAATGCATAGGGTGACGCATCATAGAATTATTGTAGAGTGTAATCCTGACGTTTTCACCTTTTTTGATTAAAATTTTGTCAGTTTCGGAAATTACTTTATTGTCTAAACTCCAAACATACCGATTCATATTTCCGGTTAATTCAAAACGAAGTTCTTTTACCGGAGCATCTTTAGGCAACGTTGTTTTTTCTGTAGCTTTTAGCATTGCATAGTTAAGTGTTCCAATAGTAGACATTTCGTTACCATGGTTTTGTGTATGGTTGGAATGATCATTCATACTATCGCTACTTTCTGTATTTTTCTTATTCCTGTCTTTTGCAGCACCCGTAATTTCAGGATACATAACAGCATTCATATCCATTTGGTTTAATGACATTTGCATCCCCATATCATCCAAATCGCCATTCATCTTCATCATGTCGTTCATCATTTTCATCCCCTCAAAATATTTTAATTTCGGTAATGGAGCAATTAGTTGTTTGATGCCATCGCCAATGTATAAAGAAGTTGATTTTGTTCTGTCTTCGGCGGTAGCTAGCAACTCATATGATGTTTTATCGGCAGGAATTGTCACTATGATATCATAGGTTTCAGAAACTGCAATTAAAAGTCTGTCTACTTCCACAGGCTCTACATCGTTACCATCACTGGCAACAACAGTGATTTTACCACCGGCATATCGCAGCCAAAAATAACTTGATGCTCCACCATTGGCAATTCGCAATCTGACTTTGTCACCTGCATTTAACTTCTTTCCGTCGATAGTAGTGATTTGACTTTCCGAAATTCCGTTAATTAAAAATTTATCATAATATACATCACTCACATCCATGGCATTCATTCGCTTCCATTCGTTGGTGAGTTTTGTTTTAAAATGTCCCTCTCTAATAGCTTCTGCATAACTCTGTGTAGTTCCTTTTTTAATAGCAAACCAATCGGAGGCATTGTGTAACATCCTGTGCACATTTTCAGGTTTTAAATCCGTCCATTCACTTAAGATTATTGGAACGGTTGATATATCATCAATTCCTTTTCGGAATGTTTTATCATTTTCTTTTTTATTCATTATGAACATACCATACATCCCGATTTGTTCCTGTAAACCGGAATGACTATGATACCAATGTGTTCCGTTTTGAATTATAGGAAACGTGTATTTATGAGTAGTTCCCGGTTCAATCGGCATCTGAGTGAGATGAGGCACACCATCTTCTTTATTGGGTAAAAATAATCCGTGCCAGTGCAAAGAAGTGCTTTCCTTTAATTCGTTATGCACATAAATCTCAGCAATATCACCTTCCGTAAAAGTAAGTGTTGGCATCGGAATTTGACCATTTACAGCAATAGCTCTTTTATCTTTACCGGAAAAGTTTACGATAGTATCTCTAACATAAAGATCGTATCGAACTATCTTTTGTGAAAACAACGTTTGTGTAGCCAAAACAAGGATTAGTATCGGCAACAGTTTTTTGAAAAGCTTATTTTGATTATTCATTTTATGATTATTCTATTAAAGAAAGCCACCAAACTGTTTTGTATAGTGGGTTCTTCATTGTTAGTAAGAATTTATTTTTTCGATTTTAAACCCTGCTTTTTCAACTGCTGAGATTATTTCGTCTTGTTTGTCTGAAGATGCTTCCACAGTCAAAACTTTATCTTTATTTCTGATGTCAACTTCCCAATTTTCAATAGCTGAAAGTTTATCTAATTCCGGTGTCACTTTGGACACACAACCCATACAATTGATATTTGTTTTGAATTTTAAGGTGTTATTTTCCATTTGTTCTATTTTTAAATTAGTTATAATATTTCAGTCGCAAACTATTTGCAACCACACTCACACTACTTAAAGCCATTGCCGCTCCTGCAATCATCGGATTAAGTAAAAACCCATTTATTGGATATAGAATTCCTGCTGCAATTGGAATTCCGATAATATTGTAGATAAAAGCCCAAAATAGATTTTGCTTGATGGTATTTACCGTTTTAGTTGACAGCTTTATGGCTATTGGGATTTTAGTAAGATCGGAAGAAATTATCGTCATTTTTGCCACATCAATGGCAATATCACTTCCTTTACCCATTGCAATACTTACATCGGCTTGTGCTAAAGCGGTACTGTCATTTATACCATCGCCCACCATTGCTACAGTTTTCCCTTTAGCTTGTAATTCTTTTACAAAATCAGCTTTATCTTTTGGTAAAACGTCTCCTTTGAAATTTGTAATTCCCACTTTTTCAGCCACAGCTTTAGCAGTATTATTATTGTCACCAGTAAGCATATACACCTCAATATTCATCTTTTGCAATTCCTTGACTGCTTCAATCGATGTTTCCTTGATTTCGTCTGCAATCGCTATAACCGATAATGCTTTTTTATCATCAGCAAACCAAATTACAGTTTTGGCTTCTGCTAACCATTCTGACGCATTTTGTTCCAGATTTTTATCTATGGATATATTGTTTTCTAAAAGTAGTTTTTGGTTACCAATAAAATAATTTTGACCATTAAAATCTGCTTTAACTCCTTTACCTGTAATACTTTCGATGTGATGGATTGCAACTGTATTTACATCTTTATAAAAATGGACAACCGCTTCAGCTAGTGGATGTTCCGATTGTTTTTCAATGGTTAACAAGATCTTTTTTAAAATTTCTGTTTCCTCAGTCCAAACAACATTGGTTACAGCAGGTTTTCCTTTTGTAATAGTTCCTGTTTTATCTAAAATAATTGTGTCGATTTTCTTTGCTAATTCTAAACTTTCGGCATCTTTAATTAAAATTCCTTGTTCTGCACCTTTTCCAACACCTACCATAATTGCGGTTGGAGTAGCTAAACCTAATGCACACGGACATGCAATAACCAAAACAGTTACTAAGGCTAATAATCCTTGGGTGAATCCATCTTGTCCTCCAAAAATTATCCATACTATTAGGGATAAAACTGCAATTCCAATAACGATTGGAACAAAAATACTAGCAATCTTATCTACCATTTTTTGAACTGGTGCTTTACTACCTTGAGCATCTTGAACCATTTTTATGATTTGGGAAAGCATCGTATCAGTACCTACTTTTTCAGCTTTAAATTGGAAACTACTTTTTTGATTAATGGTTCCAGAAAACACTTTATCATTCGCTTCCTTTTTTACAGGAATGGGTTCACCACTTAGCATACTTTCATCAACAAAAGAACTTCCTTGAACCACTATACCATCTACAGCTACTTTTTCACCGGGTTTTACTAAAATTGTCATTCCTACCGTAACTTGTTCGATTGGTAATTGCGTTTGGATATTCTCTTGATTGATTACCGTGACGGTTTTAGGTTGTAACCCAATTAATTTTTTAATTGCTGAAGAAGTATTTCCTTTTGCATTTTCTTCCAGTAGTTTTCCTAAAAGAATGAAGGCAATGACTACTGCTGCTGCTTCAAAATAAACGTGTGCATGTAATCCTTTTGAATGCCAGTAATTTGGAAAAAGCGTATTGAACACACTAAAAATGTAAGCCACTCCTGTACTCAACGCTACTAAAGTGTCCATATTTGCTGAACGATGCTTTAATTGTTTCCACGCATTTATGAAAAAATCTTTACCAAAACCAATAATTACAGGTGTTGCTAAAACCCACATGATATAATTAGCATAGGGAATATTCATAAAAAACATAGCAATTGCAACTAGAGGTACAGAAAGTATTATTGCACCAAAAGTTCTAATTTTTAACTGTTTTTGTTTTCTAGTGTGAATATCTTCTAAGGTTTCCTGATTGACATCACTTTGATTTAAGAATAAATCGTAACCAATACTTTGAACGGCTTCACGCATTTTGTTTAATGAAACCAAACTTGGAATATATTCAACTTTAACTTCTGCTGATGCATAATTAACGGAAGCAGCTACAACACCCGGTAAAAATTGAATTACACTTTCCACGCTTACTGCACAAGAAGCACAAGTCATTTGAAGTACAGGTATTGTTTGGGTTGTTGTTGAAACATCATAACCCAAGTCACGAATGGCTTTAACAGCATCTGGGATCGCTATTTCCGGTTTTTCGGATTCGATTATTGCTTGTTTGTTATTTAATTCTACTTTGTGACTAGCAATCCCTTTAACTGATTGTAATCCTTTATCAACAATCATAGCACAATGCTCACTTTCAACATTTTCTAATGGTATTGCATACAAATGTGTTTTCTCTGTTTTCATCTTTATCTGATTTATAATGCAAATTTCTATTGAAAAACCGGTTATGATTTGTAGAATTATGGTTATGATTTACACAATTTATAATTTATCAATTTGAGTTCTTTTGGCGACTTTTATTTGTTTGAAATAACTCGGTGTAAATCCGGTTACTTTTTTGAATTGATTGCTTAAGTGTGCTACGTTACTGTAATTAAGTATATCTGCAATTTCGCTCAGACTTAATTCATCATACATTATAAGTTCTTTTGCTTTTTCAATTTTTAGGTTGATAAAGTATTTCTCGATACTTATTCCTTCTACTTCAGAAAATAAATTACTCAATTTACTATAATCCTGATTTAGATGTTCAGCTATATATAATGACAAGTTTTTACTTAAATCAGCATTTTTGTTTTGCGTAACATCAATGAGAAGTGCTTTTATTTTTTCGATAATTCTACTTTTTTTATCATCGATTAATTCAAAACCAAATTTTTCTAATGCTTCTTTAATTTGTTTTTTTTGATCAGGTTCAATGTCGGTTTCGAGTTCAATTTCGCCTAAGTCAATGACATTTGCTTTGAAGCCCAACTTTTCAATTTCTGTTTTAACCACCCATTTGCATCGGTCGCAAACCATATTTTTTATGTATAGTTTCATTGTTAAAAGGTTGTTTTAATTGAGCCACAGCTTAACATTTCAGAACCATAATATGGGTTTCTTATTTCTTTTGTTTCACTAATCCAAATAGCCCCTTTGCCTTCATTTGCCATTGGACAAAAATCTTGATATAATTTTTGTTTACTCCCAAACTGTTTTGCTAAATCATTTATGTCTTTGCTTAGTGATACAAAATGTTCCCTTTGGTAGTTAATTTTATCTGAATTATCACCAATATGTTTTGTGTGTTCTTTAGCATCTTGAATAATATCTTGAAGATTTTTTCTTAATTTGATGTCCACGGAAGAAATATCCGTACTATTTAATGTCTTAAACAATAGCTTGGCAAATGTTGCAGCATTTTTGGTATCATCCTCTGTTAAAGCATTTTTAAGTTTTAAATAATCACTAATGATTTCGGAAGTCGAAAAAGAATTAGCTGTTTGAGAAATTTGTGTGTTTTCCTTAACTTTAGTTGCTTGTGTTGTTGCTGTATCTTTATGTTCGTGAGCTTCATCATTGTCATTGTATGTAGCTTCTTTTAGAGCAACCGGTTCAGTTAATTCCATACCACATTTTGAGCAGTCTTCTCCTTTTTTTCCAGTAACTTCCGGGTGCATTGGACATGCAAATATCTCGTTTGAATTAACTGAAGTATTATTGTGTGTTTCTTTAGTTTTATGATTACAAGAAACTAAAGTGATTGCTAAAAAGGCAGTTAAAAAAAGTGTTTTCATGTGTATGTTTTTAAAATTATTTTTTACTCTTTAAATCGAAAAAAGTATAATAGAGGTTGAAATAAAATCCATTTGGAGCTGAACGTATCATAGAACTCATTAATTCATGACGATAGGCGAAATCTAAACGAGCTTGACTATTGAAAATAAATTGTACAGCCGGAACTACATCTAAATAGGATTTACCATTTTCATTAATAGTTTGTCCGACAAATTCAACCATTAGATTAATGTTGGTTTGTTTAAAACTGGTGTACGTTTTAGGGTACATCAACTTACCAAATGACAGCGTATAATTTGTAGCATTGTCACCAAGGTTGTCTGGAAAGGGATAGCTAGGTTTGTTGTCTAATGCTTTCTCAAAACTTAATGATGAACTAATGGCTACTTTTTTTATCAATTTGGTTGCTATAATTCCTGCTTCAAAACCAGTATTGTGACCTAGTATGTCTATTTGTTCTTGGTGAATGTCTGCGTTGTTAAAGCTATACCTACCATAGGCAGCCATTCTAAAATGACTGTTTAAATCATCTGTAGAATAAAAGCGGTATTTTGCCATAAAACTTCCTCCTTCAGTAACCAATTGATTACTTCTATTACTAATAAAAGCTGAACCTCGAAACATTAAATCTTTATTAAAACCGTACGTCACTTCAGGCATAAAATGGTAATTGTAACCGGATTTAAATTCTTCTTTGAAAAGAGATTGCATCACATTAATGGCGAGCGAATTTGCAGGAACATTACTTGCCGGATCAGTTACCACAAACAGCTCTTGTCCT